>NZ_SELU01000084.1:0-21436 GCF_006861605.1 Pseudanabaena sp. UWO310
GCCATTCTCCTTTTAATGTAATAAATCAAAAAACTAACATTTCCCGAATTAGCCACTTATTATCTTTTTTCACTAAGTCGTACTCTACGGTGTAGCTCGCATCATCCTTGGAGGCACTGCGATCAAGTTCGCCATTATTAAAATAGTTGCGAGACTCGGAAATTTTGGCTACCACCTTCGCTTTGCTATCGCCATCGGGAACAACTTTATCCACATCGCTAGACTTAGTTTGGTACTGCAAGTAGGAATTACTGGATTTTAGTTCTTTCGCCCGCCCTTTCCAATCGCTCAGGGCGGGGTCAACCAAAATTTCCTCTAGGAGATTGTCTTCATAACCTTTACCAAGAGCCTTAGATTTAGTTGCTTGCCATGTTTCGATGACTTTGGTGGCTGTTTCTTTGTCTAGGGGACCTGGTTGAGCGACTGGGGCAGCATTATTATCTTTGATCGATTGCACTAATGTCGCGATCGGTTTTTCGAGGGTGATGCTCTCTAGGCGGGGTGCGCCACTTAAGGAGCGAATTGCCCAAACTAATAACGAAATAAATCCTGCTAGGAGCGCGATCGCAAGAACGATGACGACGATCAAACGTCCGACATTAAACCTGCTGCGCTTAGGTGGAGCTACGGGGCTTTGTGCTTGCACAGGTCGCTTGATTTCCCGCACGGGTTCATTAACCGTTCTGGCGGAAGTTCGGGGTGGTGGGACATTACCAAGACGACGTGTACTCGATAGATCCTTATTGCCAGTGCCATTGGCACTGTAGGAGGGGCGCTCGATTACAGGCGCTACCGAACGCTGAAAACGATTAGGTGTTTCAGGAGCATAGGTGGAGAGTTTTGGTTCTGGACTGGAAATCGCAGGGTTTGGCTCGAA
This sequence comes from Pseudanabaena sp. UWO310, assembly GCF_006861605.1. NCBI lineage: Bacteria > Bacillati > Cyanobacteriota > Cyanophyceae > Pseudanabaenales > Pseudanabaenaceae > Pseudanabaena > Pseudanabaena sp. UWO310. The sequence goes on from NZ_SELU01000084.1 coordinate 878, forward strand.
ACTACGTCCGCTACTGGGGACATTTTCTAGAGGAGATAACAATCCTAGGCGATCGCCACCCACGGGGGAAGTCCATTCCGAAGAGAGCGCACCAGTATTGGGCAATTCCTCTAGATAGGCTTGAACCTGTTCATCCGCAAAATAATCTTTGAGCGAGACGATCTGGCTCATTAAGTCGCGGAAATGGGGATATACCTCTTCTTGCATCCAACGTTCGCTATAGAGACAGAGTCCTGGCAAGAGATCGGGCGCACCCTCAGAGTTTTGGCGGATAAAAGCGATTTGTTCCTGCTCGCTACTATTATCGATCGCCGCACTTGCCTCCTCTGTCTGACCGAGCAACAGCGCACAGACGGCTTTTTCTAAATAAATATCTTGCTTGGCGCTGAGTTTGACGAGTAAACCCTTCGCCCGACGGATCAAGGCAGGCTGCCTCTGGGAGAAGCCACGGGCAATTAGGGCATATACGGCGAGATAGGTGGCTACGGTTGAGGGACGACGCGCTTCTTCTTCAAACAATGTTTGCTGCTCGATCGCGGTCATGTAGCTGCGCAATTGCTGGATAAACCGCAAAAAATCATCAATCCCCAAGCTGGAATAGTCGTTCCCCGAACCGTCAATGCCGCGCCTTGCATCCAACATCTCCTGTAAAAGGGACATGCCCTTGCGATGTTCGTTGGTGTGATTGTCAGGAGTTGCTAACAATTCGAGAATGCGATAGGGGCGGAGGCGGAATAAATCGGCTTGGATCTCGCTGCGAATACTTAGAAATAAACCTTCACGCAATAGGATTTCTTGGGCAGCTTCTAGGGAGGAAGCCGCCGCCTCATATTGACCTTGTTTCCAGTATTCACGACCGAGATCTAGGTAAGACAGCGATACGGAGAGCAGTAGATCGGGATCATGGGGGGAAATTCTTGCCGACTGATGCTCGGCTTCTTCAGGATCGTAATAGGGTCTGGCGAGGGATAAGACTTTCTCGGATTCGCCGAGTTCGTACAAAATCAGTAATAGCCCCGCAAAGTCCTTTTCATCGGCTTCAATTTGAGGCGGTAAGGTTAAAGGTCGATCGCTCTCTACTTCGAGGGACTCATTGGCATTTGCGCCTTCAAGGCGATCGCGGTCTATCAGGGTTTCGTAGGCTTTATCGATAATGCGTTTGCGAGAGGCGATCGCGGCATCAGAATATTCGCGCCTCGGCATGGAGAGCAGGCGATCGCGGTGGGCTTGATGGATCTTGTCTAGCCCTGACAGATGTGTCAAACCAAGAATGCGGTAACAGTCTAGGGGAACTCTCACTTTGCTTTTCTACCCAAAACTTCAATTGGAAATGCCGATCTAAATGCCGATAATGCCAACTTGTTTGCCTCTCAAAAAAAAGATGCTCCGTATCTCACGCAATGAAATCATTTAAAAACATTGAATTAAATGTGTTCGCCAAAGCGACTACATTAAACGCCCGAATTATACACTAAGTTCAAGAAATAAAACCAAGAAACCATCAGGGAAAGATGGAAATTCTTAGATGATTTATTGGTTTTAAGCATCAAGGGCGATCGCTTTATCGATGGCTAATTTTTCATTTAGACGAGTTTGATAAGCCTGCAATTCTTTAGTTTTGATGCCACTAATAATACAAAAGCTATCAACATCCATGCCCCTTGCCAGCATTTCAATACACCAAGTATGGCGAGCTTGATCGAGGGTGAGGGGCGAACCATCGAGATTGCGATAGGGCTGTGTCCAACGCTCCCATAGCTGTTCGACCTCTTCTAAGGACAATGGTTGGCGATCGCCACTGAGAAACATTGACTCCGTATCGTGATTCGCCTTGGCATCTTTAAGATCCTTAAGATCCTTTTGAAGATCCTTTTGGCGAATCTTGAGATAGGCGCTGAGAGGATTACTAGTAGCGGAGCCGTAGCGATGACCCAGAATTTTTTGATTGAGTGGTACTAAGCGTCCGTTAATATTGCTCTCCTGAGATGCTTGCGTGCGCAAAAGTCCGTGATTGGCTTGGATTTGATAGTCTTGGAGGCGCAAATTAGTTAAATTTTGGGCAGTCATCCCCGCACCAAATAATAAATAGGCGATCGCATAGTCCCTAGGACTACATTTTTTGGCTTGGAGGATGATATCGCGGACTGTCTCCGCAGGAATATCGATAATAGGTCTGGCTTGGGTGGTAGGGATTACCTCTTGGACAAACATATCCACAAGGGTACTCACAAATTCATCGCGATCGCGCCAAACCGCCTGTACGTCACTGGTTAAGGTGATGACGGCATAACCCAAAATACAGGTGTTTAATAAGTTAGCGAGTTTAATCGGGGGCAGAGAGTATTGCAGCCGTGAATTAACCAACACATCATTGATGGCGGTAGCGATCGTCTGATTGACCTGATTAATACCTTGGGCGAGCGCCTGCCGACTTTCGAGCGGATATTGTCCCGCCTCACCAACAAGCGATCGTACCAATTCAGGCACGCTTTCGAGCGCCCTTAACGAACTTTGAATGTAGTACTTGAGAAATCTCCGTAGATCGCTCTGACTAGAGATATCGGACACCATGAGCGACTCTCCTACTTGAGCCAACACCAGATATTTTTGCAGACATTCTTGCAGTACAGCTAGCAATAAACCATGTTTATTCCCAAAATGCCGAAATAAAGTTACTTCATTGACCTGAGCAAAGTCAGCGATTTGGCGAGTAGTCGTCTCGGTGATTCCCTTACTAGCAAACAACTCTAGCGCTGTGTTCACTATACGTTGACGAGTAGGAATACGAGATACAGACATGAGAGCATGTACCATTAAGATGATTTGCAAGTGATACTTGCATTATTACGGAGATTACAGTTAGACTTAATATATAACTGTAAGTGATACTTGCATCTCCTCACCACCCCTTAAGTTGTTATTTCATGACCGCCACTACTGAAGCCATCTCAACTGAACTGAAACTGAACTGGACGAATGTCGCTTTTTTCAGTGCTTTTCATCTCGCAGCTCTTGCTGCACCCTTTTATTTTTCTTGGCAAGCTGTAATCCTCACCGTGTTTTTACATTGGTTGTTTGGCAGCATTGGCATCACCTTAGGATATCACCGCTTGCTTAGCCATCGGAGCTTTCAAGTACCACAGTGGTTAGAATACATCATTGCCACAATTGGAGCCTTAGCATTACAGGGCGGTCCAGTATTTTGGGTGGGTGGACATCGTCAGCATCACGGGTTTACAGAAGACAATCAAAAGGATCCCTATTCGGCAAATAAAGGTTTTTGGTGGAGCCACATGATGTGGATTATGTACTCCAAGCCAGAACATTTTCAGCGTTCCAATTACTGCAAATTTGCCCCCGATCTGGCTAACGATCCTTACTACAAGTTTTTAGATGTTTATTTTCTGCTGTTGCAAGTGCCCCTTGCAGCCCTGATATACATCATTGGGGAAAAATGCTTCTCTGGGCTTGGCATGTCATTTTTGGTTTATGGCGTAGCCGTGCGCTCCGTGGCTCTTTGGCATAGTACATGGTTGATTAACTCTGCTTGTCATAAGTGGGGTTACAAAAACTTTACGGAGAATCCAGATCACTCTACAAACCTTTGGTGGGCTGCAATTTTAACCTATGGGGAAGGCTGGCATAATAACCACCATGCCTTTCCTAAGTCGGCAAGGTCTGGGCTGAAATGGTGGGAAATCGATCCAACTTGGGGCGTAATCAATCTCTTGCAGTCAGTTGGTTTAGCGAAGAAGGTGTATTTATCAGAACCTTGGCAAGCTAAGTAATACCAAAGCACAAAATGGCGTAGCCATTTTGTGCTTTGAAAACCCTTGCTGGGTTTGGTTTTCAATTCCCAAAAGTGTAGCCACACTTTTGGGAATTGGTATAATACTAAATTCAAAAAATGTAATTCAAAAAATGTAATTCAAAAAATGTAATTCAAAAAATGTAATTCAAGAAATGGCATTGCCATTTCTTGAATCTCCAAACCTTACGGGATTTGTTTTTTAATTGACTGATTTTAATTGACTGAAGTGAGCCAACACTTCAGTCAATTGCTATAACCAGTCAATTGCTAAGTAGCTAGGCATAAGTAAACTGAAAACCTAGAAGAGCGTACCGCCCGCGTAGCGGGCGGTACGCTCTCTGGTTTTGATTTTTAATTATGCTTAACTGCTTATAACAGAGAAAGATCGCTAAATGCCCTTTCTCTGTTTTTAATGTATCTGTTGCGATAGCAATAACAGATACATTGGGACGATCACCAATATGTCAGCCTTATGGGAAATAGGTTAATCAATGCGGGAAAGCAAGCATATGGATCATCGCCACATTCGCTTTAGCGATCGCCAAGAAGAGGTCGATTTAGAACAATTACAAAAACTATTGCGAGTTGGAACATTTTGGGCTACGGAAAGGACTCAAGCGGGGCTAGCGATCGCTCTTGCTAACTCGAAGCCAGTGGTAACTGTATGGGATGGCGATCGGCTGATTGGACATGCAAGAGCCACCAGTGATGGTATTTATCGGGCAACAATTTTTGACGTGGTGATCCATCCCGATTATCGTGGCTCTGGTTTGGGGCGTAAATTGGTGCAGACGGTGTTAGCGCACCCTCATATTTGCAATGTCGAGCGAGTTTATCTGATGACTACCAATCAACAAAAGTTTTACGAACAGATTGGCTTCCAACAAAATTCTTCAACCACATTAGTGTTATTTAATAATGCGCTAGATAACTCCATCGACATTGACCTAGATGGCGATCGACCAATGGCAACTGAACTTAGTCAAGTTACGATGTAAGTCAAGTTACGATGTAAGTCAATTTTAGACTTATAGACAACGGACGAACCTCTCTGTTCTTTCTTATAGATCTAGTGGATCTAGTAGATCCACTAGATCTACTAGATCCACAATAGTATTTGCAAATACCGTCAAGATTTACAAACTATGTAAAGATGTGTATCAAAGCAAAATTAGAAAATGCATGTTAATTTCTTTCTAATTTCTTTATAATCCCATTTATTTTTGGTGGGAGCCAATGACCGAAACCCTATCTCAAAGCCAGAAACGAACAAGGAGCGAGTTTGAACGCCAGTTACACCGCCTAGAACAAGATTCCTTAAGAATGGGAGCACTTGTCGAAAATTCTTTTCTTCTTGCCCATGCCGCACTATTTGAACGCGATCTTGAATCAGCTACCCGTATTGACGCTCAAGATCGCCAAATCGATCAAATCTATCGTCAAATTGAAACTGATTGTATTGAGCTAATTACCCTTCAGTCGCCAGTTGCCCGTGATATCAGATTGCTTAGTGCCGTAATGCAACTTATCCGCGATATCGAACGAATTGGCGACTATGCCGAAAATCTAGGCGAAATAGCGATTAAGCTTTTTCCCTATCCGCCATCTCCTTACCTTGGAGAGTTAGAGGTCATGTCTAACCGCTGTCGCGCTATGCTTGCCATGAGCTTAGAAGCCCTCGCCAACTTAGATGAAAATATTGGCTTACAAATCAAGGCTAAAGATGATGCGGTTGATTATGACTATCAACATATATACAATCTGCTCGCTCACCAAAAATGTTTTGGCGAACAAACAGAGCCTGTAATGTTGATGGTGTTAGCCATTCATCATTTAGAACGCATGGCAGATCATGCTACGAATGTGGGGCTAAGGGTTGCCTATATTGTCACAGGTAAACTTGGTTAATTTAATTAAGTAGTTCGGCATAATTAAAAAACAAAACCCAGAAGAGCATACCGCCCGCTGCGCGGGCGGTATGCTCTTCTGGGTTTTAAGTTTCCCAAAGAATAGGCGTTATAACGTGAATAATTAGGCTTGCGCGGCTTCGCCGCGCAAGCCTAATTATTCACTGGGAAGGGCGTAATTTGATTGATTTGATGTGGTTAAGCTTAAAACTAATTTTAAAAATGAGAATTGCTGCTATAGCAAGGTAATCTAAAGTAAGTGCTTTAGGGCACATCCGAATTTATGTGGGAAAGTTTTAAGGATTGAAATGAAGTCATATTTGGCGGCCGCCGTACAAATGACCAGTATCTCTGATGTAGATAAAAATCTTGCTCAAGCAGAAGATTTGATCCAACTGGCAGTGAATCGAGGAGCAGAACTAGTGTGTCTACCTGAAAACTTTTCGTTTTTGGGAGATGAAATGGAAAAGACCAAACTTTCTACAGAAATTGCAGAAAAGAGCGAAAAGTTTCTAATTACGATCGCCCAACGCTATCAAATTCTCTTGCTAGGTGGTGGCTTTCCCGTACCTGTTGCTAATAGCAGTAATGGTAATCAAGGCAAAATGTACAACACGGCGCTGCTCATCGGTCGTGAAGGTGAAGAACTTGCCCGTTACCGCAAAATGCATTTATTTGATGTCAATCTTCCCGATGGCAATACCTATCAGGAGTCAGCGACGGTACTCGCAGGTACGGAGTCACCCCCTGTATATGTTTCTGAGAAGTATGGCAACTTAGGGCTATCCGTTTGCTATGACGTGAGGTTCCCAGAGCTTTATCGCTACCTATCCAATAATGGGGCAAATGTTTTATTTGTACCTGCCGCCTTTACAGCGTTTACGGGCAAAGATCATTGGCAAGTTTTGCTACAAGCTAGGGCGATCGAAAATACCAGCTACGTGATTGCGCCAGCACAGGTAGGGATGCATACACCTCGCCGTCAGTCCCACGGTCATGCCATGATTGTCGATCCTTGGGGCATTGTCCTCGCTGATGCAGGCGATCGCATTGGTGTCGCGATCGCGGAAATACAGCCTTCTCGCATCGACCAAATTCGTCGCCAGATGCCCTCGCTGCAACATCGAACTTTTTCTTGTTAAGGCAAAAAGTAAAGACGACGCTTCGTGTCGTCTTTACTTTTTAAACGATTTCGATGGATCTGTACTAAAATTGTAAGCAATTGCTTTTGTCTGAATTTTACTAATCGTTTTTTATTGATAGTTAATTGACTAACTTGCTAAGTGGAACCCAGTGGAACCCAGTGGAACCAAAGTCAAACTCAAGGTCAACTTTAAAGTATTTTTAAATATTTTTAAAAAGCACCGCCATCCTTTTCGAGGCGGTATTCCTAAATTTTCCCAACTATTTCTCTGGCACAAGCAGTTATGCAACCTTTTCCAGTGCTTGGTAATACGATCCGTCCGCTTCAACACCGTGACCTAGAGTTCATTCAGCGATTTGCATCGCCTAACGATCTCGAACAGATTGCGGTTAGCGATCTTAGCGGCTGTCGCAGTCGGCAAAAAGTCAGCCTGCATCAACTGGCGAGTTGGCTCCCTGCCCCTGTGCAAACCTTGCTGAAGCCCTATGTGAGAGCCTATGTCTCTGAGTGCAATGGCCTTATTCAGGGGTTCATTCGGGTTTCGCCCTTTAATAACAACAGCAGTACTTGGCAGATCGATCGCGTGGTGGTTTTGCCCGAAGCTCAGAATGGTCAACATAATGTCGGCACGCAACTGATCCGCTATTGCCTAGAATCTTGCTTAGAAGCAAGGACATGGGTATTGCAGGTCGATATTAACCAAAAAGACACGATCGCCCTCTATCGTCAAAATGGATTCCAGCCTCTTGCCCAATTTACTGATTGGGAGATTGGAACCGAAAGTCTGGCGGAACTTGCCCAGCATTGCCCTGATCTGCCCAATTTGATGCCCGTCAGTAATGCTGATGCGAGCTTGCTTTATCAGCTCGATACCGCCGCGATGCCTCCCCATATTCGCCAAGTTTACGATCTCAATGTTGATGATTTTCGAGCCAAGACCCTCGACAAATTGGTGAATCATGGTTCGTTACTGATCAATCATTTGCAAGACGTATCGGGTTATGTCTATGAACCCCAACGCAAAGCAGCGATCGGTTATTTTTATCTGCTGTTGCAGCGTCCGACGGCAAATCAGCCCGAAGAAAAGCTGACTCACCATTGTCAGTTGACGGTACATCCCGCCTACACATGGCTCTACCCCGAACTCACCTCCCAAATTGCACGTATCGTTACCAAACAATCTTCAGAAAACGTCAGTTTGCAACTGTCATCAGCAGATTATCAACCCGAACGCGAGGACTATTTAGAAGAAATCCACGCTCAACGGCAGGGGCATTCATTACTAATGGCGCGATCGGTATGGCACAAAATCCGCGAGACTAAAACCGTTCTCGATGGATTACAGCTTTCGCGGATGTTGTCTGGTTTGCAGCCTACCCAAAAACCGATCCCAGGCAGAATTGAAACCTTGCCCCAGCAGCATCAACATACCGATGAACCGCTATAGCAAGCAGCGATATCTGCTATCTTAAGGGCGATCATTCTTACCGCAGAAATTGCCAAAACTACGACTTTGCGGTAGATTGAACAAAATTTTGGGATTTACTTCAGGGTAAAGCCCCTTAAGAACCATGCTTAATGAATCATGCTTAATGAAGTTATTGTTAACCGATCTAATTTTGGTTCAATTTATACAAAATGCAGATCCACAAGATCGCTAGGATTAGACACTGGACATTTAGGCATTGGATGCACCTTTAAAAACGCTTGACTATGAAAATTCTCAAAATCCAGACATTACGTGGTTCAAATTATTGGAGTATCCAACGGCATCAGCTTGTAGTTGTGCGATTAGATTTAGAGGGTTTTCAAGTACAACGAACTAGTTTTTATCAAAGTTTATGCAAGGTTTTGCCGAGTCTAGCAGGTAAAGATATTGCTCAACGCAACGATATTAGCGATGCCGATTTTCTGGCGGAAATTGTCAAAGATATTGCGATCGCCCTCCAAGGCTATGTCGGCATGAAGGTGGACTTTGGCACGATCAGACCTACCGTCGAACATAATGTCTATCAAGTAGTATTTGAATATCAAACCGAAGGTGCAGGACGCTATGCAGCGCGGGCAGCAGTGAGAATCTGCACCAGCATTTTAGAAACAGGAACCTACGCCACTCAAGAGTTACAAGAAGATCTCAAGGACTTAAGGGATATCCGTCTCGATGGTCAGTTAGGACCTAGTACCGAGTCCATAGTTGCTGAAGCCAAGGCGCAAAAAATTCCTTGGCTAGAGCTGGGCAGTCGAGCCATGATCCAGTTGGGCTATGGCGTACATCAAAGCCGCATTCAAGCAACGCTGTCCAATAAAACGGGCATCTTGGCTGTAGAGTTAGCCTGTGATAAGGAAGGCACTAAGAGCATTTTGAGGGCTTCGGGTGTGCCCGTACCTAGGGGAACGACTATTCGATCGCCTAAATACCTAGAAGATGCGATCGGCGAAGTGGGCGGTTTCCCCATCGTGATTAAGCCACTTAACGGCAATCACGGTCGGGGGATCACTATCGATGTCCGTACGATTAAAGAGGCGATCGCAGCCTTTGACATGGCGCAAGAAGTCTCAGAAGAGGTAATTGTCGAGCGTTTTCACACGGGGCGCGATCATCGCGTACTAGTCATTAATGGCAAATTTGTGGCTGTTGCTGAACGGGTTCCTGCCAATGTCACGGGCGATGGGGTGTCTACAATTTCCCAGTTGATTGAAATTACCAACCAAGATCCGCGTCGTGGCGATGGGCATGACAATGTCCTGACCCGTATCGAAATCGATCGTACCAGTATGGATATTCTGGCGAGACAGGGCTTTACCCTAGATTCTGTACCACCGAAAGGACAGATCTGCTATCTCAAGGCAACCGCAAACCTTAGTACTGGCGGCGTATCTGTAGATCGCACCGATGAGATCCATCCCGAAAACATCTGGTTGGCGGAACGGGTCGCCCGAATTATCGGGCTGGACATTGCGGGGATCGATGTCGTGACGGAAGATATTTCCTTGCCAGTCCGTCAGACCGATGGCGCGATCGTGGAGGTAAACGCGGCTCCAGGATTTCGGATGCATACGGCTCCCAGTATTGGCACTCCCCGCAATGTTGCCGCCCCAGTGATCGATATGCTCTTTCCTGCGGGAGCGCCAACGCGAGTGCCGATCGTCGCGATCACAGGTACTAATGGCAAAACTACTACTACCCGTTTAATTGCCCATATCTTCAAGCAGACAGGCAAAAGAGTAGGTTATACCACCACTGATGGTATTTATATCGGTGAATGTCTCGTCGAAAAGGGTGACACCACAGGTCCCTATAGTGCTCAAGTGATCCTGCGCGATCCCACGGTGGAAGTCGCAATTTTAGAAACCGCAAGGGGTGGAATCCTGCGATCGGGTTTAGGTTTTGACGGTTGTGATGTCGGGGTTGTGATGAATGTTGCCGCCGATCACTTAGGTATTGGCGACATTGATACGATTGAGGATTTGGCAAGACTCAAGAGTGTCGTGGTCAAAACGGCTCTCCCCTCAGGTTATGCGGTATTGAATGCCGACGATCCCTTGGTTGTTGCCATGGCGGAGGAAGTTGAGGCAAAGGTGGCTTACTTCAGTATGGATGCTGAGAATCCATTGATTAAGTCCCATATTGCCCAAGGTGGGCTTGCCGCAGTTTATGAAAATGGCTTTTTAACAATTTTGAAAGGGGATTGGAAGCTCCGTATCGAAGAAGCCGTAAACGTGCCCCTAACCCTCGGTGGACGGGCTGCTTTTAATATCCAAAACTCCCTCGCCGCTAGTTTAGCGGCCTTTGCCCAAGATGTAGAAATCGAGCAGATTCGTCAAGGCTTAGCCACCTTTGTCGCCTCCAGTGCCCAGACTCCAGGGCGGATGAACTTGTTTGATTTGGGTAAATATCATGCGCTGGTAGACTATGCCCATAATCCTGCGGGATTTAAGGCGATCGCTGATTTTATCCAGAAATGGAATGGCGAAGCGATCGGGGTGATTGGCGCACCAGGCGATCGGCGTGATGAGGACATTATCGAGTTAGGGCAACTAGCGGCTAGCATGTTTCAGCGGATCTTCATTAAGGAAGATAAAGACTTACGGGGACGTGCACCTCGAGCTGTGGCCGAACTGCTGCGTCAAGGAGTAGAAGAGGTGAATCGCAATATTCCCTGTATTACAATTCTTGATGAAGCGGAAGCCCTTGCTGCTGCCTTGGATAGCGCACCTCAAAGCAGTTTAGTTGTAGTATTCCCTGACAAAGTGGATCTCGCTATTGGTATTATTGAATCGCGAAAATCTAAATTGCCATAGTATGGCACTGGTCAGCTAATGGGGGTGGATTCTGAAATGCCCATTTCATGCCAACAAAAAAGGCGCAAATATGTCGATCACGCTTTAGCTGACCAATGTCCTATGCTACGAACTCAATATTACTTTAGCTAGCTGATTGCAATTTTTCCACATTACTACCGATCTATCTTTATAGACTTTCGCAATGAAAGGTGAAGCATTATTGAGCGCAAATTTTTCGAGCTTATTTACAATATCTGAGAAAAGCACTGCAACTTCTTGACTGGGCAAGTTCCCTGACCACAGAATAAATACACTTGCCTTTGCCCTAGCGATCGCCATGATCTCTAGGGGATTACGACCGATTCTGGCATCTTTAGTTAAAATTATCCAACCCCTTTGACTAACCATTGGTAGCCATTCTGTGTCTAATGTGTCGGGTGCAAAATGATCGCTGTGTCTTTCGATGATTGCACCATTTTCTTTCATGGCTTGCAGCAACCGTTTTGACTCTAGTGCCCGATCAACAAAGAAAACAACTTGCCTTGATTGAGTCATGCCGCAGAATAGGAGGTTTCAAACCAAATTGCTGCACAGACTTGGGATTGGGTGCAGTTATAATCATCGGCGATCGCTTCAATTTCATCTCCTGCATTGTATAGGTCGGCAATTATGTCTGTAGGGATACCAGTACCTGCGATCGTTGGTCTGCCAAAGGATATGCGGGGATCGATATAGAGTAATTTGCCAACCTCTTCACCCCTAGGAGAATGGATGATCGGAAATAGACGTGTCGCCAAACCATGTTCATCCCATTCGATACGGGTCAGCAAATGTTTTAAGACATCTTTCATGGCTAATTGCCCAGCCCGTGAAACGTTGACAAGATGTTCTATAGTTTCAACAAATAGATCTAAGCCATCAGTTTGAAACTCAATCTGAGCAAGAGGATGAGGTGTACTAAATTCTTTGCTGATATAGTCTAAAGCTGTGCGGACTTTATCTAATCGAATATTGTGATCTTGACGGATCACACGTAAAACATGGGCTTCAATTAGGTTTGTGAAGGATAGCTGAGAAAAGTCTTTGTTGGGACGCTGAATTAGGGGCTGAGAAAATTGTTGTCCATTTTTAGTCATGTAGTTACGACCACGAAGCCAAGCTTGCATCGTCCCTAATGGAATACGCAAATATCGAGATGCATTGACTACTGGATACAGTGGAGTATTTTGGATATTGGTATCAGCTAATCCCATTGATTGGCAAGTTTGCTTGGTGATTAAAGTATTTCTTTTAATGTTAGCAGACAAATATATTACAATTCTTGACGAAGCGGAAGCCCTTGCTGCTGCCTTGGATAGCGCACCTCAAAGCAGTTTAGTTGTAGTATTCCCTGACAAAGTGGATCTCGCTATTGGTATTATTGAATCGCGAAAGTCCAAAATGTCCTCGTAAAGTCCGCCTATGCCGCGTGTAATTTGCCTTGGCGAAGTCTTAATCGATCAAATATCTGAAGATATCGGCTTGCCCTTTGAGCAAGTTAACTCTTGGAAACCATATTTTGGGGGAGCGCCAGCTAATGTTGCTTGTGGTCTAGCCAAACTGGGAACGCCCGTGAGTTTAATTAGCTGCATTGGTCAAGATGCCGCAGGCACTAACCTACTTAAGCAGTTAGGAGCCGCAGGGGTTGAAACTTCAGGCGTGCAGGTACATCCCGAGTCTACTACTCGTGAAGTATATGTAACCCGCGATCGCTTTGGCGATCGCAGTTTTGCCCAATTTAACGGGGATGCCCAAACGGTATTTGCCGACACTTTAATGTCGGCGGAACATTTACCTGAGTATCTGTTTGCCGATGCGAAATTTTTAGTATTGGGAACCTTGGGGTTAGCTAGTCCCCAGACATCAAGGGCGATTGGTCGAGCGCTAAAACTCGCCGAACAGTACTTTGTGAAAGTTGTCGTTGATGTCAATTGGCGCACGATGTTCTGGAGACACCCCGAACAGATAACGAAGCTATTACCTGTTTTGCTAAAGTACACCGATTTTCTGAAAATGACTGAGGATGAGGCAAAGCTTCTATTTCGGTTAACTAGCCCAGCGGCGATCGCTCAAGCCTATAGTCATCTAGAAGGCATTGTGATCACCAATGGCGCACACGACTGTCGCTATTATCTAGGCGAAAAACAAGGTAAACATGCTGTTTATCCCGTACATTCGATCGATACAACTGGGGCGGGGGATGCTTTCTTAGCAGCATTCATTCATAAAATTTATCACCGTCCGATCACGCAACTGCTCGATCCTCAGTTTGCTCACGAAGTCATTAGTTATGCTTCAGCCGCAGGTGCTTTGGCGACCTTGGCGGTAGGCGCGATCGCTGGGCAACCCAGCGATCGCCAAATTCGCGAATTCCTAGCCATGCGCGAAACAAAGCATTAAACAAATCCTAGAATGGGAATGGGGTAATTAATTAAAACCTTAGAAAAATTATGCACTCTTTATCTTTGCCCACATGGGTCATTCATATTTCCAGTGTGCTTGAGTGGACTCTAGCAATCTGGCTCATTTGGCAATATGACAAACAAAATCCCGATCGCGGTTGGCGAGGATTAGCATGGGCAATGTTTCCCGCACTGGTGAGCGCTATGTGCGCGGTGACTTGGCACTTTTTCGACAATGCGGACTCGCTAGAATGGCTGGTAACCGTTCAGGCTGCTATGACCTTAATTGGTAATAGTACTTTGGCGATCGCAGCCTTCTTCATCTGGAAAATCACAAGGGCGAAACCACAAATATAAGTTAATGGAATTATGTCTAAAGAATCCCTTTTTGGATTATCCTTGTTTCCTTACCTTGCTTTTCTCTGGTTTGCCACCAAATCGGGGCAATTTCCCAAGCTAGGGCTATGGGGGTTTTATGGCACATTAGTATTTGTGGCAATCACAATTCCCGCAGGAATTTATGCCCAAAGTCAATATCACGACATGCTGGCTAATGTGGATTGGCTGCATGGCAGTGCTGAGTCTTTTTTGACAATGACTAATATTTTGTTAGTTTTAGGCTTTAAAAATGCCCTCAAGCCTAAAATTTAGAGGCATCAACATGGATCGTAATCCATACTGGGTTTGTTTTCTAATCCACTGAAGTGTTGGCGCACTTCAGTGAATTGGTATTACTTGAGAATATAATAAAAAATTATGTAGGCTATCGAAAAGCTGCTAAGAAGAGGAATTTATGAACAGACATTATCAATATATTTCTCAGTTTTCTCTAATTGCCATAATGACTATCGCCAGTAGCGCGATCGCCCCAGCATTTGCTCAATCAGCCCAACCCCGTCAAGGAGATGCCGATCGCTTGCGTCCCGCTCAAGGTCGCCCCATTTCACCGACCAATACTGATCAGTTTTCCATAGATCGCAGCACCCAAAATTCTAACCTCAAGATTCAAAATGTTAATCTTGACGTTGAAACTGTCCAGCCCGTCCTGCCTGGAAATTACAATACTTCACCCCAAAAAGTGAATCGAACTGGAGCCTTTAGCAGCGACCCTCTCAACGCCGTCCAAATTTTTCAAGAATCGGGATCTACCCGTCGCGAGAAGCAGTAATCGGTGACTCGCTCCCTTTAACTTTCAATCAGTAAATCTCCTGTCGCCAAGCCACAGGCTCTCTGAATTGGTAGAGCAGCCGCTAGATCAAAAGCTGCCTGTCGAGCGATCGCCCCATCGATCGTTGTCGTTATGACTACGTCCAATCCAGCCTGAAATGCGAGCGTGGCTGCGTGCTTGGCGGTAATGATCCCACCCAGAGCCATGGGCTTGAGAATGATAATATCCGCCGCCTGAGCCTCAATTACTCTCTGCAATTGAGCGAGATTGTTTACAGATTCATCGGCAGCAATAGGAATAGATTGCGATCGCCGCACTTCAGCCATGCCCCCTAGATCGGAAGCTAATACAGGTTGCTCGACATATTCAAGATTGAGAAATGCGAGTCTTTCTAAATTTGCGATCGCTGCGGCTACAGACCATCCTTGGTTGGCATCAACTCGAATTTGGATCTCATTTCTCCCTTGAGAACGGACTGCCCAAACTCTTTGCAAATCCGCCTCAAAATCCTCAGTCCCTACTTTGATCTTGAGACATGGATAGCCTCGATCGATATATTCCTTTGCCTTCATAGCCGCTCTTTCGGGAGAAATCGCGCCAATTACAGCATTAATTGGAACGAAATCTCGAATTTCTCCTGAGATAGAATTGGCAAGGATTTGGGAAACAGATAGACCTTGCGCTTGAGATAGTAAATGGAGTAATGCTAGTTCCAGACCATGTTTAGCCGCAGGACTGCGATCGTACTTAATCAATGCGTTCTCAATATCATTTAAATTCCGAATTTCGGTATTAATCAGCGATCGCCCAGATTCTTTTAAGACAAACTCTGTTTCGACTAGCGATTCCATCCCAAAACCATCAAGGGGAGCCGCTTCTCCCAACCCAGTCCGAAGCGCATTATCACCGATCTCAACGATCCATCCTTCCCTATAGTAGAGCGTCTCTCTAGCCGTCCGCCAAGGTTCTCGAAAAGCAAACCGATAAGGATAAAATTGAATTGATTTAATTAAAAAAGTCACAGAGAAAGTAAGGTAAAGTAAGTTAAAAAGTAAGTTAAAAGTTATAAAAAGTTATAAGGATTGAAGTTGATTGTCACAAAAAGTTTTTTATAGATTATAGTCATAAGCAGTTAAGCATAATTAAAAAAAACAGAGAGCATACCGCCCGCTACGCGGGCGGTACGCTCTTCTAGGTTTTAAGTTTATTTATGCTTAGCTACTTATCACAAGTTAATTTGAGGGGCTTTCAATGTTTATCAAACAAGGTCTTTTGGTCTCTGCAAGTCTATTTGCCTTCAGTTTAGTGGCAAATGTCGCTTCTGCTTCAGCCGAACAATGGTATTTCTACGTTAAGAACAATAGCAACTCTACCATCAAGAATTTATTAGTAGCGGAGCCGAGTAAAAGCTGGGGAAGATTTGATATTGGTTCGGGAATCGTTCCAGGTGATAATGTCAAAATGGTTTGGGATGGTTCCACGAACAATCAAGCATGTAGTCAGTGGATTAAAGCTCAATTTGCTGATGGGAGTGAAAGTGAGCCATCACTGATTGACTTCTGTAAAAATCTAGATGATCCCATTGTATTCCGTTAATTTAGACTACGTTCTCTTTATTATCAGGGACGTTTTACACAAAGTCGTGGAACGTCCCATGTTAGGACATCAAACCCAATAGAGAGAGTTGCGGCGCAAAGCGCCGCAACTCTCTCTATTGGGTTTGATTTGCATATAGCCATGTAATGCAATTGAGGGACTTTACTAGGATTTTATAAAAATGTAGCCAATCATAGGATTATCTGCTAATAATATATTGGTAGCTTTAAATACAGAATTTAAATTCAAACTGTGAATCTAAAATAATGATTGGTCAACGTTGTCGAGCAATTGCCGTATTTTCCAATTTTGAGGCGGCAGGACAGGCTTTATATTCCCTAGTTATTGCTGGTTTTCCCCTTGCGAACATTTTTTTGGTTGGTCGCGATATGACAGCCTGCATAGAAAACGGTCAAATGGTGACCGTAAAACAAACGATTGCGGAGAAACAGGTGGGAACGATTTCAGGAACGGGATTGGGATTAAAAAAGGGGTGGTTAATCGGTAATGGGTTAGGCGGAGCTGTTGGTTTAGGGTTGGGGTTGGGGATTTTAGCCTTACCAGCAGTAGGACAGATTGCCCTAGCCAATGCCGTTATTTTCACAATGATCAGTAGTGGCATTTTTACTGCGGCAGGGGGATTGGTTGGCGCTTTAATCGGTCTAGGGATAACCGAAAAGCAGGCTCATACCTATAACCAACTAATCGCTCAAGGGGATTACTTAATCGTGATGAATGGTTCCGATCGCGAAATCAAACTTGCTGAACAGATGCTCGCCACCCAAGAAATTCGTAAATAGATGTCTTGACTTGTCCTATCAAGACTCTATGATAGGGCTATCCTCAAGAAACCCAGCAAATGCCAATGCCCAAGCAGGATAAGAAAAAAACGATTCTAACGGCTGCATATCTGTTGGAAAAGTACCTAGCAGGAGAAAGAAGCTTTGAGTCGGTAAATCTTTGTGATATCAACCTCCAAAATGCTCAACTGGCTGGCATTAATTTAAAACAAGCGAATCTGTTTAGAGCGAATCTCCAAAATGCAGTATTAGCGATCGCCAATTTAAGTTGTACTGACCTAGTGCGAGCCAACCTCAGATCGGCTCGTTTAGATCGTTCTAACCTAGTTAGAGCCAATCTCTATGAAGCCGATCTGAGCGACGCTAGTCTTGTCAATATCAACCTGTCGAATGCAATTTGTGCATCTGCCAATTTGAGCCATGTCGATCTGAGTCAATCAAATTTAAGCTCAACCAACTTGAGCCTTGCCAACCTAGAGCGAGCCGATCTGACCCAAGCCAATCTTAGCGCCGCAATTCTCGTAAAAGCATCCCTAAAACAAATCATTTTAAATCGCGCTAACCTAACCGAGGCAGACCTTCGCGAAGCTGATTTGTCAGGAGCTCAATTGTATTTAGCGGTTTTAAGTAAAGCCAATCTTGCCAAGTCTAATCTATCCCTAGCAAATTTAGATTCTGCTAATTTACTTGAAGCAAAACTGGAAGGCTCCTTATTTTGCGAGGCTAATCTAGAGAATGCCAATCTAAGCCAGTCTTTCTTAATGGGAGCGAATTTGACAAAGGCAAATCTCCGCAAAGCTAACCTGAGCAAAGCCAATCTGACCTCAGCAATTTTAAGTCAAGCCAATCTCCTCGGTGCTAATCTCGCGGGGGCAAGTTTAGCGGGGGCAAATTTGGCTGAGTCTGATTGTTTCGGAGCGAACTTACAGGGAACTAACTTAAGCCAAGCCAATGTAGAAGCTGTCGATTTGCGAGAATCAGATCTGGCTAAAGCCAATTTAGCGGGAGCCAATTTAGCGGGAGCAAATCTTTTTGGTGCGGAGTTATTGGATGCAAATTTGGCGGGCGCAAATTTAGCAGGCGCAAACCTATATAGGACAAAACTCGCTGGAGCCAATCTTAGGGGAGCCTACTACGACGATCGCACAGAATTTAGCGCGAAATTTGATCCCAAAAAGCAAGGGATGATTAAGCGCTAGTTATTCCATGTTTGCAAGACATCGGAGATGCTATGGGCAATCAAGCGATAGCTTTCGGGAGCATAGCCACCACTAAGTACCATCACCAAAGGAATACCCAAGTTGATAACTGTTTGAAAAACAAAGCGATCGCGTTCTAAAACCCCTTCTTCTGAAACTTTTAAGCCACCAAGGAGATCGCGCTCGTAAATATCGGTTCCCGCATTATAAAAAACAATTTTCGGGAGATGTGCCTCCTGCAAAAAAGCAGGCAATCGATCTTTTAGCAATCCCAGATAGCGATCGTCCTTCGTCCCTGATAACAGGGGTATAGCGCAATCCACACGCTCCTTTGCATAGGTATCGTTAGGATAGATTTGCTGGTTGTACATATCCAGAATATGGATACTGGGATCTTCATAAAAGACTCTCGCTAAGCCATTCCCCTGATGGGCATCGAGATCAACGATCGCCACCCGATCCTCGGCATTAATCTTTTGCGATTGCCGCAATAAGGAAATGGCAATGGCAATATCAGAGTAAATACAAAAGCCTTCGCCACGCTCTGTACTGGCATGGTGATATCCACCAGAAAGATTAATCGCCACACCAAACTCCAGAGCTGCTTCAGATGCCATAACAGTTCCCATAGTCGCCAACCGCATGGGTTTTAATACTCGACTATCGAGGATACTAATCGGCAGAAATCCCAAAGAATCTAATTCTAGAGATTTAGCCACAAAATGCGATCGCTGCAAATTCTTGAGATAGTCAGTTGTATGGACTAATTGCAATATTTCTGCGGTCGCTGGAGCCAATGGAGCTAGACTATTAGCAATTAAGCGATCGCCAAAGCGATCGGCTAAAACGCGCCAAGCACGACTATATTTACAACTATCAAAGGGATGTAACTTCTCAAGTCCGAGAAATTTAATGTCGTAGCCTTGGGAATAGACCACTTTAGGACGAATTATGATTGAATTGCTAGTTTCTATCATCCCTCTTTCCTTTTCAGTTCTTTAGCATATTGCAAAATATTGCTCGGTTGCCAAGCCTCGACTCTCCCCATCGGAATTCCCATCCCCACATAGTCATCTACCTCCGCCAGAGGTCGAAAAGAGGGTTGCAATCCCGAACCGAGATAGAGAGCATTAGCAATGATGGTAGAACAGTTAAACTCAGTTAACTCGTAAGATAGTCCGCTTGCCTGCACCTTTTCCCAATACTTCTGAATCGCTGACTCATTCAGCTTATACAGTTCTACTACCAAAGGCTCGAACTCCTCCGCAGCGCAATCAGCAGAATAGTCGCGATAGAACGGGCGGCGCTTCACATTCATCGTGAAACTTCGGATAATGCTGCGGACAAATCCTTTTCTGCCCTGTCCAGGCCAAAAGCTGATGTAGGTTTCATTTCCAACTTGCATAGAGGAATGTCCAACTCTTCCTCCCTTAGGAAGCCAAATATAAACCTTGGTACTCATAAAAACAGACTTTGAACTATCTATACTAAACGGAACCAAAATAGCTAAACATAAATAAACTTAAAACCTAGAAGAGCGTAACGTCTGCGTAGACATTACACTCTCTGGTTTTGGTTTTTAATCATGCTGAATTAATTACTAGGTAAGCATTGGTACTTAGTACCACCGATGCTTATCTGCAAATCTTAAAGGTTTATCCAAGATAATTTCCGACACATCTAATACTTTTACAGATATAAAAGAGATGTAATAATCCCAACAGCACGGTTTCTCTTACAAGTCTTAAACTGATTTTGATGAATTATCTGACAGGATTAATTTTTATTGCTGCTGCTTTACTGGAAGTAGGTGGAGATGCCTTAGTTCGCAAGGGGCTCGTCAGCAGCAATATTGCCCTAGTTATAGCAGGCTTTCTTACTCTTGGCTGCTATGGACTAATGGTCAACCTCGTTCAATGGGATTTCTCAAAGTTATTAGGTGTCTATGTTGCGGTCTTTGCAGTAATTAGTGTCCTATGGGGATTTCTGATCTTCAAAGAGAGTATTCCCAATTCCACTTGGATAGGATTAGCAGCGATCGTAGCTGGCGGTGTAATTATTCAATCTGGAGTTAAATAAAGTCTTACTTTTCCCGTTAAGTATGAATTTGGGCAAGAAGCCAGCCTTGGCAAAGTTCACGTAAATTAGACCAACCACGCCAGAGAACTTGAATACCAATGGGAGATTTGCGACGATGCTCAAGATACCC
>NZ_SELU01000085.1:0-21064 GCF_006861605.1 Pseudanabaena sp. UWO310
TTACCAGCAAAAATATCACTATCTTAATATTTCAAATAGTGATGCACTAATAGGAATTAATACTATTAATTTTTCCAAAAATCACTGAAACCCTCATTGTCTCGTTTTAAATATTTTTAGGCTTCCACTACGAGCGGAATGTGGGCTATAAGTATTTATACCAAGTTATACCAAATCACAAAATGGCTACGCCATTTTGTGATTTTAAAACTCCTACTGGGTTTGGTTTTGAGATTCCCAAAATGGCAACGCCATTTTGGGAATCTCAAAACCTTACTGGGTTTAGTTTTTAATTCACAAAAGTGTTGTCACACTTTCGTGAATTGGTATAACTTGGTATAAAGAGAAAGGCGGTGCTTCGCACCGCCTTTCTCTTCTTGGGTTTTAATTTTTTCCCCAGTGCCTATTTCTTTTTGATGTCTTTTGCCATATTCAAGAAGATATCCATGCTCGAATCTACTCGGGTATTGAGCTTCTTAGGCTCAAACGTTGATTGGGAAACTGGCTCAGAAGGATTGGTAATATTAATTTCTGAACTTTCAATTTTTTCGGTTGCAGATACAATTTCTGTGATTTCTGCGCCTTTTACACCGTTAATAGTGGGGAATGTCTTTTTGACAGCTTTAGGTGTTCGCATGTAGTCGATATTGCCAAAGGTTTTAGCCGAATCTTGATCTAAAAAGTAAGATGACTCTTGACCCTCGGACTTCTCTTTTTTATCTTTTTTCCCAAATAGTCCAAACAATGCCATACGGTTATACCTTTTTCGCGAAGTTAGAAAGAATTTATTTTTATATTGCGCTATGTAACATTTTAGCAATATAAGTCAATAAATCTTGCTGTTCGTCCAACGGAAAATATTTGGACTGGGCTTTTATCGCGATCGCAATAGTTCGCTAGAGCATAGTGGTTTTCATCCTGCCTACGGCAGAATGAAAACCACTATGCTCTTACTCTGATTGTTTTTTGTTTTGCAAAGGAGTAGGCAATCCTTTGCAAAACGCTAATTTATAGCTGCCGCCATTCACTATGGGGATCAAGACGGGGATCAAGACAAATTAAAACCCAGATACGTTTATCCTTTGGGATATATCCATATCTGGGTTTCGTTGCTTGGAACAAAATGTCCTCTTTACTGACGATCAGCGATTACAGTCTGTAGTTAGCATTGTTGATACGTTCGCGCCCCATCGACTCATCAGGTCTCTTAAGGGTAAATTTATCAGCATTTGCTTTAATTAGTTCTTTTTGACCATCGGTTAACCCAGCGATATTAAGTACATCGTCTAGGGACTGATAGGGAGCGTTATCGATAATGATGCGCCCTAGGGTGGGATACATACCACGCACTTGACGGAAAGTGTTGATATTAGAGTTATTCAAATCAATTTTACTAAGGTCTTGGGTATAGAAATTAGTAGCAGGTAAGCCTTCGGCAAATGCAATGTTACCGCCAAAAGAACCTAAAAGGCACGTTGTCCAAATTGACGCGATCGCCACTAATAAAACAGAAAAGCGTATAAGTGCTTTCATGCCTAAAATCTCTCAATTAAAAAAATAATTTATTCACTTTTGAGATTAGCAGAAAATTGGAAACGCCACGCTTCGCGCCTGACAATTCAGACATATGTAAACAATTGTCTCTATTTGTTAATTTCTCTTCATAAATCTTCAAAGAGCTCTCAAGGGGCTTAAATCGGTTTCATGGCTTATCCAGTCATGATCCCAGCCATAGTTTTACAATTTAAGGCGATCCTATAGTTTTAAGTAACTATAAACAACTACATAGTCAGCAAGAGAGCATAGGTACAATGACTGTCTAGAAAATGGGTGGGTAATTACAACGGTTACTTTTGCATATGTTAAGTCTCGAAAACTTCCCTTGGCTCACGTTTATCATCGCCTTTCCCATCGTTATGTCTTTGGTAGTTGCTTTTGTCCCAGACAAAGGTGACGGCAAAACGATTCGTTGGTTTGCACTTGTAGTGGGGCTGATTGACTTTGCGGCAATCGCCTATGCTTTCTGTACGAAGTACGACTACAGCAACCCAGGGCTCCAACTCGTTGAAAGATACGAATGGGTTCCCCAACTGGGGCTAAATTGGTCAGTTGGTGTTGATGGACTTTCGATGCCTTTGGTCTTGCTGACTGGATTTATCACCACATTAGCAACCTTGGCAGCTTGGCCCGTTACACTGAAGCCACGTTTATTTTATTTCTTGTTACTGTCGATGTATGGGGCACAAATTGCCGTCTTCGCAGTACAAGATATGCTGCTATTTTTCCTCACTTGGGAACTAGAGCTGATCCCCGTATATCTATTGCTATCGATTTGGGGAGGCTATAAGCGTCTCTACGCCGCTACAAAGTTTATTTTATATACAGCGATCGGTTCGCTATTCATTCTTGTCGCTGGACTAGCAATGGCTTTCTATGGCGATACGGTCTCCTTTGATATGCAGACCCTCGCCAATAAAAACTATCCTCTTACCTTTCAGCTTCTAGCCTATGGAGCTTTCTTAATTTCCTATGGTGTTAAGCTGCCAATTTTCCCTCTGCATACGTGGCTCCCTGACGCTCACGGTGAAGCAACTGCACCAGTGCATATGCTCCTTGCAGGGATATTGCTGAAGATGGGTGGCTATGCGCTCATGCGCATGAATGCAGGCATGTTACCCGAAGCCCATGCGTACTTTGCACCGATTTTAGTGATTTTGGGGATCGTGAATATCATTTACGCAGCGCTTACTTCCTTTGCCCAGCGTAGCCTCAAACGTAAAATCGCCTACTCGTCAATTTCCCACATGGGCTTTGTATTGATTGGGTTAGCTTCATTCACCGATCTCGGTACGAGTGGGGCAATGTTACAAATGATTTCCCACGGACTCATTGGCGCAAGTTTATTTTTCCTTGTTGGGGCAACCTACGATCGCACGCACACCTTGATCCTCGATGAGATGGGTGGTGTGGGGCAAAAGATGCCGAAAATTTTTGCGATGTTTACCACCTGCTCCCTCGCCTCTCTTGCTTTGCCAGGGATGAGTGGTTTTGTTGCTGAGGTAATGATATTCGTGGGATTTGCGACCAGTGATGCCTATAGCGGGACATTTAAGGTAATTGCGCTCTTGCTTATGGCAGTGGGCGTAATTTTAACGCCGATCTATCTACTCTCAATGCTGCGAGAAATTTTCTATGGTGAAGAAAATAAAACTTTAACTTCCCATGAAGAATTAATTGATGCCGAGCCACGGGAAGTCTTCATTATTGCTTGTTTGTTGATTCCCATTATTGGGATTGGCTTCTATCCTAAAGTTGTTACCCAAATCTATGATTCGACAACGACTAAACTGGCGGGAGTGTTGCGCGAAGCCGTTCCCGTCTTAGCGAATAAGCGCGATAACAAGCGTTTGGCAAACTTACAGGCTCAAGTTTCGCCCAGCTTAACTTTGACCAACTTAAGCAAATAGTCTAGTTTTGGCAATACTAATTCACGAAAGTGTGACAACACTTTTGTGGATTAAAAACTAGACCTATCAAGGGTTTTCAAGTTAAGAAATGGCGTAGCCATTTCTTAACTTGAAAACCTTTTCTTCCAAAGAATAAGGCGACGCTATGCGTCGCCTTATTCTTTGGAAGAAGAGAATGGCAGCGCGAAGCGCTGCCATTCTCTTCTTAGCTATATGTCGATTGACATTTTATGGTTTGGCTTTTGCTTCGATCGCTTCTAGACGACTTTTGAGATCTTGATTGTCCTTGCGCAATTGATCAAGTTCTTCGCGCAACTGCTTTAAGCCTGCATCCTTCCCGATCGCTCTTTGGACACGCTGAATCGCTTCATCAGCAGCACGGCGTACTCTGCCATCGGGCGTAGAGTCGGAAAGAGAATGTAGTACTCCTATGGCACTCGCACTATCAATTTGCCCCAATGCACCGACAACAGCCATCTGAGTTAAGAAGAAGGTCTCCTGCGCGATTACTTTCAACCGATTGAGAATCTGTTCTGTTTTGGGTTTGGTTTGGGCTTTTCCCATCGCCCCTAAAGCCCGAATTGAGGCAAGGCGCAATGGTTGTGGTACATCAGGTTCCGTATACTTGATAATGGTTTCCATTGCTTCGTCGGAATCCTTGAGCTTCGCTAAACCTGCGATCGCTCCCGATCTAACCACTTCATTCCATCCCGATCGCTCCTTGAGGACGGTTTGTAAAAGTTTTACCACTTTAGAAGGTTCACGTTCGGTGCTCAAGACCGCGGCAAGTTCGCCCGTTAGTCGCGCCGCAGTGGCTTCTACGTTGTAGCTAGGATCGCCTTTCTTGATAAAAGGTTTGATGAGATCTAAACTCTTTTGTACCTTGTTCTGCGCCAATCCCGTAATTACCGCTATCCTTACCTTGGCATCGGTATCTTCTAAACCCTTTTCTAGGGCTTCAAAGGCTTGATCAAGTTTGATGGCAGCGAGATTCTCGGCGATCTCTACCCGTACGCCCCAGAAAGGTTCGGATAGAAGGGCTGCTCCTAAAGCTTTTACCGATTCTAAACCGCCTTTTTTCGCCAAGGCTTCTGCACATTGAATTCTGGCGATCGGATCGGGATCGGACTGCAAGCCAGCTTTCAGTTCAGCCACACCATATTCAAGACTGACTTGTTTGAGATAGTTATTGCCGCGATCGAAGCTAATGTATTTGGGCTTTTGGGGCAAGGGAAAGTAAAAGGCTTGATCTTTTTCAAATACACGCACCGTAAATACTTGAGAAGCTTCTTCTTCAAACCCAAAGCCGATGGGAATCCTGAGGTCAAATAGTTCTTCCTGTGTTTGGGTAACGGAGATCTTTGCCAATTTATTATCGCCATCCCAGCTATAGCCGATCTTATATTCAGGATGTCCACCGCGAAATACATACTGATCGAAGAGAAACATACAGTTTTTACCCGTTGCTTCTTCGATCGCCCTGAGGAGATCGATTGTCTCTACGGTTTTATGGGCATTAGTCCTTACAAAATGATGAATTGCCTTCCAAAATAGCTCGTCGCCTAGCTCTGTCCTGAGCATGTGATAGACACAGCCACCCTTTTCATAGATATGGCGATCGTAGAGTTCGATCGCTTCGCGATAGACATGGGTCACCATCGGACGGCGATAGCGATCGCGATCTTCGGAAATATAGCGTCGTGCTTCGCCTAGTAGATAATAAGCAGCTTCTTCGGCTCCATATTCATGGTTTGTCCAGAGTACTTCTGCGTAGGTTGCCGCGCCTTCCTTGACCCATGCGTGCGACCAATGCTTGATCACCAATAGATCCCCAAACCATTGGTGCGCTAACTCATGGGCAACCAGACTTTCACTGGAGCGATTGTCAATCGCGGCTCTCTGGTCTAATACGCAGCGGTCAGTTAGTAGGGTCGTAGAAGTGTTTTCCATGCCACCGAAAATAAAATCAGCGACACAGACCTGAGCGTATTTAGGAAAAGCATAGTCATAGCCATACTTTTCGCTAAAGAACTCGATCATTTTTGGGGTTTTACCCATCGTTAAGATGGCTTCTTCGGCGGTGCGAGATTTATCGACATAGTAGGTGACGGGCTTCCCCTTCCATTCGTCCTTTACTTCTACAAAGTCACCAATCGCTAAGGTCATCAGATAGCTGGGATGAACTTCTTTCTGTGACCAATGATAAATCTTCTCTTTTTTGAGATCCTTAACTTCGATCAATTCCCCATTAGAAATCACCATTAATTCTTTAGGAACTTTAATCCGAATCTCGGAAGTCGCCAGTTGTCCAGGGTAGTCAAAACAAGGAAACCAATAGCGTGAATCTTCATCTTCCCCTTGAGTCCAGACCTGCGTGGGTTTGTGGGGTTGATGTTCAGTAGGTTGCACAAAATAAATTCCCCTCTGAGGCTGCTCGGCAGCATAGGCGATCGCAATTTCGATGGGAATGCCTGCTTTTGTTGGTTCGTTCAGATAAATCTTGAGAAATTCGCCATCGTAATCGAACTTGCATTTAGCCTTATCAGGATCGGGTTTTGCTTCAATACGATCGGTAATCGATACGCTATCGATTCTCAGACTGACCGCATCTAAATTCAGATCGGTGATGCCATCACGCACGGGACGCAGGCGAATTTTGCAGCTACCAGCGATCGTTTGCTGGGGGATATCAAGCACCAAATCTAGGGCAATATGCTCGACTTGTCCTGGGCGATCGGGGTTGTAATGGGGCTTAGCTCCTGGTAGATGAAAAGATTTATGTTTTTTTGATTTGTCACTTTCTCCATCCCATAAACCTAATTCTAAATAGCTATCCCAAGATTTGCGGGTCATAAAACTTGATCTCTAACACTGGCTGTGATTTCACCATAATATAGCAGTCTCAAAAGAGTTGGGAGCCCATAGCTTGATAGTGAGCAGCCATATTGCCAAAATTTTCTAAGGCAGGATTATCAAAATCTTTTAGGTTATATAAATCAATTTCTTTTTTTATATATTTTAAAATAGTAGTAGCAACAAAAGAAGCCAAATTCACAGGTACTGAGTTGCCAATCATTTGTTCTAGATTTGTCTTAGTTCCAAAAAATTTAAATGACTCTGGAAATGTTTGAATATAACTTCTTTCTATTGTTGTCAAAGGTCTAACTGTGGCAATATCAATATCCTGAGGATCGCCACTATGCAATTTATAATTTGTGGGTATTGGTCGATTAACTCCTCTGATAGTTGGACTTGGCTCATCAATTGAAAAAATTCCCCTACGTGCATAACTTCTAGGATGTCGATAATAATATTGCAGCTTTAACCTTTCTCCAAGATAATCTCTCACTGTCATTGGTTTATTTGCCAAACTAACCTTAAATAAATCTACTAAAGAATTTTGCTCCCCACCAAGTTCACCAATCAAGAAAAAACGCGATCGCGATTGTGGTACATGACAAAGAGACGCGTCTAAAATAACTCTAGATAAACCGTAGCCATGGCTTATAAATTTTTCTGATATCTGTGTAAGAATAGGGCATTTAGTAATTCTCTGTACATTCTCCATTACAAACCATCTAGGCTTAATATCACAGATAATATTTGTGAAATTGTAAGTTAGATTTGCGCGATCACCATTTAAATTGCGTTTCCCAGCAATCGAAAAGTCTTGGCATGGTGCTCCACCGATGATCATATCTGGTGCAAATTTACGAATTAATTTAATTGATGTAACTTCATTCGATAAATCTTGTTGAATAGCTGGATGATTAAAATTTTCCCGATAAATATCCAAGGCAATATCCCAGTTATCAAAAGCTGCTAAAATATCAACACCTGCTTGCTGAAAGCCAAGAGATA
The DNA here is from genome assembly GCF_006861605.1 of Pseudanabaena sp. UWO310. Classification (NCBI taxonomy): domain Bacteria; kingdom Bacillati; phylum Cyanobacteriota; class Cyanophyceae; order Pseudanabaenales; family Pseudanabaenaceae; genus Pseudanabaena; species Pseudanabaena sp. UWO310. Next base: position 7,329 of record NZ_SELU01000085.1, read on the forward strand.
AACCACCACAGCCACTAAATAAATCAACAGCAGTAATCATAAGAATAACTCTGGAGAATTAAAAATAATTGCATCAAATCTACGCTCTGGGCTTAACAAATTTTGTCCACCGCCCAAAATAATATTTTTAATTTCATCTTTTGTAATTCTGGGAGATGTCAAATTTGCACATGACATATAGGGGTTTGTTATATTCCCTGCGGAAGCAAAAGCTTTGTCATTTTTGGTGTTGTAAGAAAGTTTGTCAATGATATCTTTATAGTCACATCTGCCATTTGTACAGATATCCAAAAGTATTTTATAAAGCCAAATAATTGTTCTAGTTTGGCGGGTTATTTGAGTTGCTGCATTATCATTTTTAGATATTTGTGAGATGAACCAAGCAAAAGCAGCATCACTCCATGTAAAAACATCAAGACAATTCTCTGCAAGTTTTGGTGATTTACCAACAGTCTTCCAAATTGGATGTAAAAGAAATGGTAGTTGTTTTTTCTCAATATCTATACTGATATCAGCAATACAGCCAATAATTTTGGCAATGCTAGTAATTACTTCTCTTGCATCTGACCAATTATCCACAACGACAGCACTGCTCTCAATATGTTTTCTAACTGTCTCAATATTTGAGCTGACTATGCTAGCTGCTAGATATACGATTGTGTCAGGTCTGATGACAATTTCAGAGCCAAATTTGTCATCACTTAAATTGCAAGTTGTATTATCAGGTAATGCGGTTAATTTAACTTCTAAGCCTCGTAAACATTGACCCGTAGAACTATCTTGAATTACTAAATCAGTTCTAGGTAGAGATCCAATTACATATTTTTGAAATGGTGTATGTTGGGCTTCAAAAGCAAAATATGTGTTTTTTTGACTGGGACTGATCCCAAATATACTGGCAATATCGATTAAATTTATTCCTAACTTTTGATTTGTAATAGATATATAATTGGCAGCGATTCCTTGATGATCTAGATAACAAGATAAAGCGGCTGGGAAACTTGAATTGAACTGATTTTTGCCCCAAGCCTCTGCTTTAGTAAAATCTCGATTTGAATTGTTCAAGCCAAATAAGCTTGCTTGTGATGCCATTAACCGATCCTTATGTCACTAACTGATGTAATTAATTCGGACTTTAATAGAAATTACTAAACTTACTACTCAAATTGGGGCATTTCTAGGGAAACTGGTGCGAATTCTAACTGGACGGCAGCTTGTCGGACTTTGGCGGCGAAGGCGAGCGGGTCGAGGTCGAATTGCTCGAATAGTTCGCGCCCGCGCAGACAACGTAATTCTGGATTTTCGGCTGCGCCGCTGACTACCCACAGCACAAAATCTTTGTTGCTACGGGCATTTTCAATCTCGATCGCTGAAATTGCAAAGGAATCGCGATCGCTGGTAAAGCTTTTAATTACTACTGCTTCGCAGCGATTGTCCTTGGTACATTCGAGATCGTAGCCCACTTGGGACTTGTCCACCGATCGCACCATCCAGCCATCGCGCATATATTGAGCCATCACGGAAATCATGGCTAGTTTCTCGGCAGTACTGGGATCTTCGATCGAGAAAGGAATCGGTTTTTCCACGATGCGATCAACAATGCGATCGACTACGCGATCTACGACCCTCTCTACCTCAATAATTTTCTCGACTTCGACCAGTTTCTCCACCTCGACGATTTTTTCAATCTCGACGATTTTCTCGACTTCGACCAGCTTCTCCACCTCGACCAGTTTCTCGACGATCTTCTCGACTTCCACAATCCTTTCGATCGTTTCAGGTGGAGGCGATGCTATTAGCTCTGAGCTAGAAAAGACCGCGATCGCTTCTTCAGGGGCGGCAAAATTTTCAACGGGAATTGCCGTTGGCTGGGTTTGCGGAGGCAACTCAATGATGAGGTCACTGGTTTCTTCGTCATCACTGACGATCTGTTTCGCTACGACTGGCTCCACCGTAATGGGGGCATCGGCTTCAGGTATGGAGGTTGCGGCAGGGGCGATCGCGTAGTTACTTCTTGGTTTTGCCTTGGGAAGAGAATCGATGGCGAGGGTTTCCAGAAACTCCTTCGCTTTCTTTGCCTTGTCGGGTTTACCTTGAGTTTGATACAGCACGATCGCCTTCCGCAGATCATCCCCAGCGAGGGTCTCATCGGCTATATCGGGTTGAGAATAGGTTAAGCCGCGATAGTAGTAGGCATCAACATTGCTGGGCTGCAATTCGATCGCATGGCTAAAGTCACGAATTGCTTCAGGAAATTCCTTCAAAATGTAATGGGCTCGCCCGCGCCGAAATACCGCTAAGTCGCGTTCGGGGCTTAGCTCAAGGGTGCGGCTAAAACAAGCGATCGCCTGTTCGTAACTCCTGAGCTTAAAGTAGGTGTTGCCCAAGGACATATGGGCATCGGCATAGTTGGGATCGATGGCGATCGCCGCCTCAAAATCCGCCATCGCCTGCTGCAACTGTCCCAGTAAAAAATTAATTTCGCCACGCTTAAAATAAGCCAGACGAGCCTTGTCGGGACGCATGGAAATTGCTTTGCCATAGTCACCAACTGCCTTCGCATATTCACGTAAACTCACATGGGCATCACCCAATCCTAGGTAAGCCTTGATGAAGTTGGGATTGAGTTTGAGGGCTTGACGAAAGGATTCTAGCGCATCCTGTGGGAATCCCTGCTGAATGTCCTCTAGACCCCAGCGGTAATAGACATCTACGAGACTAATCCCCTTGCCCGCACGAAAAGCCTTTTGAGTCTGGCGTTCCCACTCACGATCTAGCATCCGTACATATTCTTCGCGAAACACCCCCGCATCGGTTTGCGGTTCAAGGGGCATACCCTGAAAATGAGGCAATTGGCGCAGATAATCAGTCCTGAGCGGTTCATCGAAACTGACACAGGCATCCCATGCGACCCAGATCCGAAAGTTATTAACCTGAGAGTCAATATCGTAGGCTTCGCTAAGTTCGCGATAACGCGCCGATCGCAGTTTTAGTTGATATTCCCGATCAGCGGGAACGACAGTTCCCGAAGCAAAATAACCCTGATTGGCGCTACCAATCCGCTTGAAATATGCGCGATCGCCCACCTTGAGCGTTTGAATATTGCCGCAGTTCCAAGTAACGATATACTGCTCCCCCTCGGAGATATCGGCGATCGCTTCACGAATGAAATCGCGAATCTCTGGCTCTGTCTGCTCGTTACACAGGAAAATTCTTGTGACCATAGGGCTATTTATACATTTGAACCGATACCAGAGTAATAGCTCGCTAAAGCTAAGAGCTTGCTAAAGCTAAGAGCTTGCTAAAGCACAGTTACTCTTTAAAAATCCTACAAAATCAGCCATAGCAATTTTCAAATCTGTCCAGACTTATTTGAAGGCTTAGCTTTGAAAGCTAAAAAACTAAGATCGAATTTAGCAAAGCTTTTGAGCCTTTAGATAACCCTAGAAATATCGAAAATCGCTATGCAGCTATTGATCTTAACTGTTGATCTTAACTGTGATGATGTTAACTGTGATGTTAACTGTAGCCGATCTTATAGCAATCGCTAGTAAAAAGCTTAAAAAATAAGAAGAGCGTTTAGTTGCCCCTTTATTTTCCTAAATTTGGCTTTCCTAAACTTGTGCATAGACAAGATCGGGGCGCAAATCTCTTGCTCCATTTAAGTAAATATGCTTAATCTGATGCTGCTCAAGCGGCGTATTGACATGAATTAACACCCTGATACATCGCGCTAAGCTGCCCTGAACGTACATTTGCTGTACATCCAAAAGCGGCACATTCTCCCATTGCGATCGCGATCGGGCGATTTTGGCAGGAAAGACGACATCAATATCTGTCGTTGCCGAAAAAGTAGCACTCACGATTTCACGCGGATCGATATCATTTTGTGCTTCGATCTCCTCCATAAGCTCTAGCACAGCCCTCTCTAGGGCTTCGTATGTATTTGCCTCAACTGTTGTTGCACCACGAACGCCACGTACACGCCAACCCACGTTTTACACCATCCGTACTGTATGTAAGTGTTTTTGATTGTTAATTTGATTGTTAATCATATCTATCATTTATCAGATTACCCCTAAAAAACAATGTTAAGTTAATTGCGATCGCCTAAAACATAAAATCCCGACGCTTGCTATTTTTATGATCGATACCTTTAAAGTCTCACCCCTGATTCGGATTACTTTACTGCTGCTTTATCTTGCGCTCACGGTTCCTTTACCATTTTTGAGCAATTTTACCCATGCCTCGGTTCCTGCCACATGGTTGAGTATCGTGCTGGTGATCGGCTTTGTTTTTTTGTATGGGGCGTTAAGCGATCGCGTAGTTCTTGATGACGAAGGCATCAGACTTGTTTATGCTCGGTGGTTTCCTACTTTTTTGCGTAAAGGTTGGTTCTTGCATTGGCAGGATATCGCCACACTAAAACCAAGGATTACGGGACAGGGAGGGATTGTTTATTATTTTGTAAGCAAAGCCTCAGATCGAGCCTACCTATTGCCAATGCGGGTAGTTGGATTTTCACGATTAGTCCAAAGGGTGGAAGAGCGCACGGGTATCGACATGAGTCAGGTGCGTCCTCTGGCTCAGCCTTGGATGTATCTGATTCTGTTGGTGTTTACCTTTCTCCTAATTCTGATGGATAGCTGGACAATTTATACAGCCCTAACCCTATAAAGCATGAGTAAGAATCAACCTCCAAAGATGAGTGGCGGCGCAAAGCGCCGCCACTCATCTTTGGAGGTTGATTCTTACCAATTCACGAAAGTGTGACAACACTTTTGTGAATTAAAAACCAAACTCAATAAGGTTTTGAGATTCCCAAAATGGCAACGCCATTTTGGGAATTGGTATAAGAACCAAAAGATGGGTGACAGAGCCTAGGGTCATCACTCATCTTTTGGTTCTCTAAGAAACGACCATGGCTATTTGTAAAAAAGCTATAAGTAGCTAGGCATAATTAATTACAGATCCAAACATGTAAAGTTGCGCCCCGCAGAGGCGCAATTTTACATGTTTCCGTAATTTATTCTGCACAAGTACTTATGTAAAAAGATTAGCCTTCGGAAGAGCTTTTTACGAATACACCAGATCCAAAATCACTACCGTAGCCTTCCTCACCATGAATAGGCAAGTCAATACCTTGTTCTTCAACTGAGGCAGGAACTCTCAAGTCCATAAATAGTTTAAGGACAAAAAGAATAACGAATGTAGCCACAGCTGAAAACACATAGGTAGTAGCAACGCCATAAAACTGAATCAAGATCTGCCCAGCATTACCATCTAACAGTCCAAGATTGATATCTGCTCCTTTGGCATCCTTCATCAAATTTGCAGCCTTAGTAGCAAATACACCTGTCAAAAGTGCGCCAACTGTTCCTCCAACACCATGGACAGAGAAAGTGTCTAAGGAGTCGTCGAACTTGAACTTAGCACGCAAGCTTACAGCGATAAAGCAGCATACTGCGGTGATAGAGCCAATTAGAATTGCACCAATGGGAGTAACAAAACCTGCCGCAGGGGTAATACCCACTAGTCCAGCTAGAAAGCCACTGGCAATACCAACTGCGGTTGGTTTACCCCGTAGAACCCATTCCACCAAGAGCCAAGTCAAGCCTCCCGAAGAGGTCGCAACTGTCGTAGATACAAAGGCAACTGAAGCGATCGCACCAGCACTCAGAGCACTACCAGCATTAAAGCCAAACCAACCAAACCAGAGCAAGCCGATGCCTAAGAGTACGTAAGGAACGTTGTGAGGGGTATGAGGTCTAGTAGCAAAGTCTTTGCGTGAACCTACGACCAAAACTGCAACAACAGCAGCAACACCCGAACTGATATGTACGACCGTTCCACCAGCAAAGTCTAAAGCACCTAGTTCTCCTAAGAAGCCTCTTCCCCATACCATATGGGCTAGAGGGGAGTAAACAAAGGTAGACCAGAGCAAAATAAACCAGAAATAAGCCTTAAAGCTCATGCGTTCGACAATCGCCCCTGAAATCAATGCAGGAGTGATGATTGCAAACATCATTTGATAAACCATGAACACGGCATGGGGGATCGTTCCCGCATAGCCAATAGGATCTACGTCATCAAACTTGACCTTATTCAGAAAAGTCCAATCCAGCCCACCAATAAACTTTTCCAAACCTTGACCAAAAGTACCATCAGCCACCTTGGCAGTTACATCAAAAGCTAAGCTGTAGCCCCACAGTACCCAAGTAACACCAACAACTGCCATGAGCAATAGGCTCATCATCATCGTGTTCAATACGTTGCGGGTACGGACTAAACCACCGTAAAAGAAAGCCAAACCAGGTGTCATCAACAATACAAGGGCTGCTGCTACCAACATAAAGGCAGTATCACCTGAATTAATAGGTGAAGCCGCTGGGGCAGGAGCAAGCAGCTTGTCAAGCGCGGCTTTCTGATCTTTTGTTAAAGTTACAACATCACCACTTGCCGAAGGGGCAGGTGAAGCGCTAGGCGATGCCGAAGGTGAAGCAGTGGCTGAAGCACTAGGCGATGCCGAAGGCGAAGCACTAGCCGAAGGGCTTGCAGATGCACTAGCTGAAGGGCTTGCAGATGCACTAGCTGAAGGGCTTGCCGTAGAAGTAGCAGTGCCAGTCGGGCTTGCCGAAGCAGAGGGAGAAGTAGTCGCTTGAGCCCAAGTCTGCCCTGTAAAAGGAAAACTCACCAACCACAGGACTAGCAACGCACTCAATAGAAATTTTTTGATCACAGACTCTATCCTTTCACAAAGTTTTCTTGTCATCACAATAAGGCGACATGAGTGTGCAAACACCGTTTCAGGGAGTGTTTCAAGGTTGAAACACTAAGAACATTTGGCGCTCACAATCCCATTTGTATAGTTACCATAGAGAATTTATTCAAGAATGATTTCATCAACTTATACGGCATTCATTTGTATTAGAAGCTACATTTCTTATATTGGGAGAGATAAAATCTATGGATTAATGCTGAAATTATGACTACGGCATCAAAACTAGCCCTGCTTGATAGTGCTTCATATAACTCTAAATTCAGGTTTTAAATCGAAAAGAAAAAGGTTTTATTCATAAATACCCATGCCCTAAAAATTAGGCTCTCAAAAATATGATCTAAGAAATATGCTTTAAAAATTAGGCTCCAAGAGTAGCTAAGTAAAACCAGAGAGTGTACCGCCCGCGCAGCAGGCGTTACACTCTCTGGTTTTACTTTTTAATTATGCTTAACTGCTTAGCAACATAAGGTCTGTTGGACTAACGGGAATTCGGGATAATTTGAAACAGGCTTTGAGAAAGGGTTAAGCTGGCGTTAATTACGCTTAGTAGAATGAGCTATGTTAATTCGATCACACGCTTAAAAGCTGCTGTGCTAGAGTTGGTGTAATTTAAAAAATCTCACATTCCTCACACAAATCACTTTTCAGGAAGTTGACATGGCAAAAGGCGGACTTGTACTTGGTACAACAGCAGCATTAGCTGCGGCTGTGGCAGTTGTTGGTTTTCAGCTAGCAAACCCTAGCATCGCCGCATTTCGGGATAGCCCTAAAGAAATCGTTGATGAAGCTTGGCAGCTAATTAACCGTGAATATGTTGATGGCTCTTTCAATAAGGTTGACTGGCGACAGGTCAGACGGCAATACGTTGAAAACCGAGATTATTCATCTAAGGCTGAAGCTTATCGTTCGGTTCGGGAAATGCTTAAACTGTTGGACGATCCCTACACGCGATTTATGGATCCCGAACAGTTCAAGAGTATGCAGATTGATACATCGGGGGAGCTTACAGGGGTTGGTATCCAACTTGGGATGGATGATGCGACTAAGCAACTCACGGTCGTTGCTCCCATTGAAGATTCTCCTGCGTCCCGTGCGGGGGTTTTAACAAAAGACATCATTACTTCGATCGCTGATAAGTCTACTGATGGCATGGATATTAACCAAGCCGTTGCGTTAATCCGTGGTCCCGCAGGAACGAAGGTAAAATTAGGGATCAAGCGGGGCGATCGCCAGTTTGATGTGGAACTAGAAAGAGCAAAGATTGAGATCCATCCAGTTAAAGCCGAACTGCGCGACACAAATATTGGCAAGGTTGGCTATATTAGCCTGCGCCAGTTCAATGCTAATGCCGCTAGCGATATGCGTAAAGCAATCCAAGATCACGTAAACAAAGGAGCTGTAGGCTTTGTACTGGATCTGCGCTCTAACCCTGGTGGCTTGCTATATTCCAGTGCTGAAATCGCACGGATGTGGTTGGATAACGCCACCATCGTCTCCACGATTGATCGCAAGGGCGAGAGCGAGCGTTTAACTGCCAATCGTCAATCTCTCACCAATAAACCCCTTGTGGTGTTAGTGGATGGTGGCTCGGCAAGTGCCAGCGAGATTTTATCTGGTGCTTTACAAGATAATAAGAGGGCGGTCATCGTTGGTACGAAAACCTTCGGTAAAGGTTTAGTCCAATCCGTTCATTCCCTAAGCGATGGTTCGGGTATGGCGGTCACTATCGCCAAATACTACACACCTATTGGTCGCGATATTAACCACATGGGTATTGTGCCCGATCAAGTTGTCGAGCTAACCAAGGATGATCTTGAGAGACTCAACAAAAATCGCGATTTAGTCGGTACGGTATCTGACCCACAATTTGCCAAGGCGATCGATATTCTATCGGGCGAGCTCAAAAAAGTAAGCTCTCGTTAAATCCTTAGATATAGCAATCTCAAGAAGAGAAGGTTGGCGCGAAGCGCCAACCTTCTCTTTAAATGAAAAGCCTTGCTACGCAAGGCTTTTCATTTTGGGATTTGAGAAAGGGTTTGCGTAGCAAACCCTTTCTCAAATCCCGTTACAAATTATCCCGAACTGACGTTATACCAAATCACAAAATGGCGTAGCCATTTTGTGATTTTAAAACCCTTACTGGGTTTGGTGTTTATAGCTATCGCCAAATGTACTAGGACATAAACCCCAAGAATTGACTGGCGGCGCTTCGCGCCGCCAGTCAATTCTTGGGGTTTGATTTGTCCTCATTCAAGTGCCTGTAGCTATAATTCCCAAAAGTGTAGCCACACTTTTGGGAATCTCAAAACCTTACTGGGTTTGGTGTTTAATTCACGAAAGTGTTATCACACTTTCGTGAATTGGTATAAGTTAAGAATCGTGACGGGTAATGATCGCTTCCATGGTACTTTCAAGATTCTGCCCCGCAATAATTCCACTAGCTAGAGAATAAATATTGTTATCGCGACGATAAAGAGTTTGAAACCCCGTCCGCATTTTTTTATCCCCCATTACCCAATAGCGTTGAGTAATTGAATCTGGACCAATTATGCCTTCCCCCTCAACCTTACCAAGAGAGCTATCATCAACAACAAAGGTAAAACGACGCTCGTCAGAATCAATCCGCCCCTTATAAGCCATGGTTAGCTCTTCGCGATCGCTTTCGGGAAAGGTCAACTTTGTGACCATAGTAAACCAAAAATTATCCTTTGACCAACCTACTAAAGTTCTACCCTTAACTCGAATTGGCATGGAATCTCTCTCTATCCAGTTTCCCTCGAGAGTCCATTTCCCAGGTTGCACTAAAAAGGTATGGGCCACAGTTTTTATTGCTCTGTTTTGTTGCGCTGTAAATCAATTTTCATTATATAGCTTTATTACCAATCGCAGTCGAATCCATTTAAGTGAGGGCATTACACAGCATTACACTCACGTCATCAATTGCCAAACTACCAAAATCCTAAACCACCAGAAAGAGCGCACCAAAAGATGCTCTCTTTCCTAAACCATTTATACCAATTCACAAAAGTATGACAACACTTTTGTGAATTGGTATAAATTGGCATAAAAAACAGAGCCAAAAGCTGTGGCGCACGCTGCGCGTGCGCCACAGCTTTTGGGGTTTTACATAAGCTACTAATTAACTAAACCCGATCGCAAAGCTACCACTGCGGCTTGAACGCGATCGTCAACGGATAGCTTATTCATAATGCCGCGCACATGGGTTTTAATGGTATTAGGGCTGAGATAGAGAGTTTTCGCAATTTCGGGATTACTCTTACCATCGACAATTAATTTCAGCACTTCCAGTTCCCGTTGAGATAGGTGTGAGTTATTTTCAACTTGAGTGGGGGGCTTGAGATGATCCATCACTTTACGAGCAACTTGGGGATCGAGGTAGGTAGCCCCATCCATGGCAGCCGTAAAAGCAGCTAATAAACTTTCAGTAGATGTCCCTTTTACACAATAGGCATCAGCACCGCTCGATAAGGCGGCAATAATCTCCGTGTCATCGGTATGGGAACTAAGCATCACAATATGAACATTTGGTGAAGCACTTTTAATTTTTTGCGTTGCTGAAATCCCATCTAGCCTTGGCAACCCAATATCCATTACGATGATGTCAGGATGCAGTTCCTGTGCCATCTTTACCCCGATATAGCCATCCTCTGCGATGCCAACTACGGTGATATTCGGCTGTTGAGAAAGCGATTGCTCTAATCCAAGTTGGATGAGTGGATCGTCTTCAACAATTAGGACTTTTAAAGGTTTAGATGCTGTCGCCGCAGTCATAATTCTAAATTTGATTGAATTTGATTTGATTATAGCGGGTTTCAGTTTACCTACGGCAAACTGAAACCCGCTATATTATTTATAGCGATCGCCAAGTGGACTAGGACATAAACCCCAAGAACTGATTAGCACCGCAGAGTGCCCCCAATCAATTCTGAGGGTGTGATTTGTCCTAAGACAAGTGAATATAGCTAAAGCTGGGCATAATTAAAACCCAGAATCAATCCCTATAGCGCACGCTGTACGTATGCTACAGGCTTTGGGATTTTATATTTAATTGCGCCTCGCTCCTTATAGAAACTTAAATCAATAACCGTGACATACCCGACACTCTATTTTTTCTGTAAACAAAAAATAGAGTATGGGCTTCCTCTTTCACTGGGAGAGCCTTGTTAGAGCCATCTCTAATCTGGACTTATCCTCCCTCCGCAGGTTTTACTCACTCCGTAGTGGTACTAACTGGCAAGATAGTTTCCTATCTTCGAGGCAGACTCCCTGTGTCCCAAGGAGTAGAGTTATTTACTTCACCCATCCATAAGCTCTTTTACGGCTTAGCGGGATATTGGGGCTATTAGTGTAAAACTAATAGGTGGTGTCTAGCCTTTATACAACGGAAAGTTCGCCCACCACGGCTACTCTTTTCAACTCCGCTTAGTTCTTTTTTATCATGGATTCACTGTCGCTTAACTTGTTTTCTGATTCGTTTTCATCCCGCCACTCATCCCTGTAAACGGATAGAGTGCGGGACTTCTCACTCACATTAGTTAAAATTAATTGCAAAGATATAGAATGAGCGGCATCAATTTGGAGAAAGTCGAGCAACTAGTTGTTGAAGGATATATCACCAAACGTCCTCATTCAAGTGGTGAACTCTTCATTTACAATTACACGGCTAAGACTCAGTACGATCGCCTATGGACATCGGAGACTATGCAATGCCGAGGCTTGATTTTAGATCGCAATGGGGCGATCGTTGCTAGACCTCTACCCAAGTTTTTCAATCTGCAAGAACATCAAGAAGCATTACCCGCAGAACCATTTCACGTTTACGAGAAACTTGATGGTTCACTAGGGATTTTGTATTGGCATAACGAGCAACCATATATTGCCTCTAGGGGTAGCTTTAACTCTGACCAAGCGGTTAAAGCCAATGACATATTACAGAATCTTTACAAAGCAGTAATTCCTTCCCTAGATAGATCGCTCACCTATTTATTTGAGATTATCTATCCATCGAATCGCATTGTTGTAGATTATGGAAACTACGAAGCTTTAGTTCTATTGGCTGTAATTGAGACAGAATCAGGTCGAGAACATGAGATTGAGTCCTATGGACATTTAGGATTTCCGATCGCCAAAAGGTACGATGGGTTAAAGGATCTTGACTCGATCGCTGCGCTCAACAATCAAAATCAAGAGGGTTTTGTGATTCGCTTTGAGAGTGGGCTGCGGCTTAAGTTTAAGTTTGCCGATTATGTAAAGTTACATCGGGTGCTTACTCAAGTTACCAGCAAAGTAATCTGGGAAATGCTGCGCGATCGCACTCCTTTTGAGAATATTTTAGAGCGAGTTCCCGATGAATTTTACAATTGGGTCAAGGAAACTAAAGCTTCTCTAATTAATCAGTATCAACAAATTGAGAATGCGGCAAAGGCTGACTTTGAGAGAATTATTGCCACTGTAGATCGGCGCGATCGCAAGGAAATGGCAAAGCATATTTTAGCTTGTCAGAATCACACAATTTTATTCTCTTTATTAGATGGGAAGGACTATAGTGATTACATTTGGCGAACTATCAAGCCTGCTCACGAAAAACCATTTATGGACAATGATGATAATTAAGATGATTGGTGGCGCTAAGCGCCACCAATCATCTCTTTATATCTTAAGCAAAACTTGCATTTTTATATAGCAGTAGCCAGTTATGTTAGAACAAATCCAAAAACCAAAATAGAGTTGCGGCGCTAAGCGCCGCAACTCTATTTTGGTTTTTAACTACAATGGCTATAGCGATATAAGAAGTAACATAAAATTTTGAGAAAATCTTCAAATTAAAAATCACAAAATTAAAAATCACAAATAATGCTGACAGTCTATTTCACCATCGGTTTGCCTGCTTCTGGAAAGTCTACATGGGCAAAAAATAAAGTCGATAAAGCGCCTAATAGTATTAAGCGCGTCAATAAAGACGAGCTTCGCGCCATGCTAGATAATTCCTATCACTCGAAGGGAAATGAGAAGTTTGTTCTCGATATTCAAGATCAAATTATTAGAGCGGCTCTAGAGAACGGAAAACATGTCATTGTCGATAATACGCATCTATCGCCCAAGCATGAAGCCAGAATCAGAGAGTTAATCAAAGGTTTGGCAGTTTTAGAAATAGTAGATTTCCGCCATGTGCCTCTAGAAACTTGTATTGAGCGGGATTTGAAGCGCTTTAATTCGGTGGGTGAGAAGGTGATTCGCGATATGTATAACCAATTTATCGCCCCACCCAGAGCCGCTAAACCCGCCCATAATCCAGATTTGCCCGATGTAATTCTCTGCGATCTCGATGGCACGATCGCTTTAATAGGCGATCGCAATCCTTTTGATGCGGCTAGGTGCGAGCAGGATTTGGTGAATGAGCCTGTGCGATCGATTTTAGAGACTTCTGGCAAGATGGTGATCTTTGTCTCTGGGCGCGAGGATAAGTACAAGCCGCAGACTCTCGCATGGCTAGAAAAGCACAATATTTCTTTTGATGGTTTGCATATGCGAAAGTCTGGCGATCAACGTAAGGATAGTATTGTCAAGAAAGAGATTTATGATGAGTTTATTCTCGATAAGTACAATGTCGCTTTTGTCCTAGACGATCGCGATCAGGTAGTCAGAGTTTGGCGCGATCTGGGTTTAACTTGCCTACAAGTTGACTACGGCGATTTTTAAAGCTGTAATAATGTTTTTAAGATCAATATAATTGTTTTTTGCTTATTTAAAGAGATCTCTAAATCATAAAATCACAAATACAAACAAAACCAATATCTCAAAATAGCCGGGAGCATCCCAATTAGGCACTAAGTATAAATACTTAAGGGAAAAGAGCTGTAAAATAGTAACAAATTAACCCGTCCAAGCAAATGACACCAGAAGAAAAAGGAAGACTTGAAGCCTGCACCAGAGA
>NZ_SELU01000086.1:0-19620 GCF_006861605.1 Pseudanabaena sp. UWO310
GTTACTTACCAATATAAGCGACTAAATTTTTTCCTTATTATAAAACTTAGTAGGTAGCTGGGCATAATTAAAAACCATAATCAAAAGCTGTAGAGCAGGCTGCGCCTGCTCTACAGCTTTTGATTATGGTTTATCGCTGCCGCCAAGTGTATTAGGATATAAACCCCAAGAATTGAGTGGCGGCGCTTCGCGCCGCCACTCAATTCTTGGGGTTTGATTTGTCCTCATTCAAGTGACTGTAGCTACATCGTTGCTGCCAGTCTGGTTAGGACAAAATTAAAACCCAAAAGCGGGTTGCCGTGCGGAGCACGGCAACCCGCTTTTGGGTTTTATACCAATTCAAGAAAGTGTGACAACACTTTTGTGAATTAAAAACCAAATCCAGTAAGGGTTTTCAAAGCTCAAAATGGCGTAGCCATTTTGTGATTTGGCATTATACCAATTCAAGAAAGTGTGACAACACTTTCTTGAATTAAAAACCAAATCCAGTAAGGGTTTTCAAAGCTCAAAATGGCGTAGCCATTTTGAGCTTTGGTATTATCTGATGTATGCCTGAGCAAGATTGTGTTGATACGCACCCCAAAAGATATAATGGGCGCTTAAGACTTGTTTACATCATCACAGACACAATCACAGATTTATATGGCAGAGGTTACTTTTTTTAACGCCCTCAGAGCAGCGATCGATGAGGAGATGGAGCGCGATCCAGCCGTTTATGTTTTAGGCGAAGACGTGGGGCATTATGGCGGCTCCTACAAAGTAACCAAAGACCTGTACAAAAAATACGGTGACTTGCGTTTGCTAGACACCCCGATCGCTGAAAATAGCTTCACAGGTATGGCGATCGGTTCAGCAATGACAGGTTTGCGTCCAATCATCGAAGGCATGAACATGGGCTTCTTGCTACTCGCCTTTAACCAAATCTCGAATAACGCAGGGATGTTGCGCTATACCTCTGGCGGTAATTTCAAAATTCCCATCGTCATTCGCGGTCCTGGTGGTGTCGGTCGCAACCTTGGCGCGGAGCATTCCCAAAGGCTGGAAACCTATTTCCAAGCCGTTCCAGGCATTAAAATGGTAGCCTGCTCTACCCCCTACAACGCTAAGGGGCTATTAAAATCAGCAATTCGTAACGATAATCCCATCATCTTCTTTGAGCATGTCTTGCTTTATAACCTCAAAGAAGATATTCCCGACGAAGAATATTTACTACCTCTCGACAAGGCAGAAATCGTCCGCGAAGGCAGTGATGTAACTATTTTGACCTATTCTCGGATGCGCTACCATGTCCTGAAGGCGGTCGATACCCTAGTAGACAAGGGCTACGATCCTGAAGTCATCGACTTGATTTCCCTAAAGCCTCTGGACATGGAAACCATTGTCACCTCCTTGCGGAAGACCCATCGCATCATTATTGTGGAAGAAGGAATGCGCTGTGCTAGCATCGGCTCCGAGATTATTGCTTCGATCAATGACAATTACTTTGATGAGCTAGATGCGCCTATCGTCCGTCTTGCGGCTCTAGATGTGCCTACTCCTTATAATGGCGGATTAGAAAATTTAACAATTCCTCAACCTGAAGATGTAATTGCCGCAGTTGAGAATCTATTGGCTTAACTGTCAAAACTTTCAAAACTGTCAAAGCATAGTCAAAAAGAGTCCGCGCAAAGTACGGACTCTTTTTGATAGGCGGATCTTATGAAACTTCTAATAAGTCTCGCCAACAGGTTGTATAACGGGGCGATCGCTGTTCGGATTTAGTCTTCCATACTTGAAGTACTCCCGTTGTGGCAAAGCGCAGCGTATCTCGCCCGTATATTTCGTTAATGCGATCCATCACGCTCATCAGATTGCGCGATCGCTTTTTGGCTTCATCATTATGCGGATCGAACAGATTTCCCTGCACTTGCCGTTCGGGGACTAGCCCTGACATCATCACCCCGGCCTTTTTAAAATTTTGTCCCTGACGATAAATCCCTTCCAGCAGATGGGCAGATACAAGCGAAAGTTCATGGGTGGAATTTGTCGATATAACTAATTCAGCCGTAGCGCTATTGGCATAGAAGTTGTCGCGGAAAGGGCTAGTCTGCAAAAAAACTGTAATTGCACTGGCCGACTGCTGCTGCCGACGCAGTTTTTCGGCAGCTCGATGGGTGAAATAGGCGATCGCTTCTTTAAGTTCAGCGAGTTTGTGAATTGATTTAGGAAAAGAACGAGAAACACAAGTGCCCTGCTTAGGATTGGCGATCGATTCCATCGCTAAACAAGATTCGCCTCGCAGTTCCATTTGCAACTTAACCCCGACAATCCCCATCTTACTCTGAAGCATATACTGATCGGCATCTCTCAGTTGCAAAGCCGTTATGATGCCTCTTTCCTTCAGCCAGTTACTATATTTAGAGCCAATGCCCCAGATGTCGCTGACATCAACTTGAGATAGAATCTCATCCATAGATGCGATCGCGGCATCATGAAACTCAAAAACACCCGAACCATTTTGTTTGGCAATCCGATTGGCTAATTTCGCGAGGGTCTTCGTTGGGGCAATTCCAATGGAGACGGGAATTCCTACCCAACGCATGACCTGCTTCCGAATCTCATCGCCATAGGCAGTTAAGTCACGACAGCGAAACTCTGACAAATCCATAAAAGCTTCATCAATGGAATAAATTTCCACATTGGGGGCGAAATAAGCAAGAGTAGACATCACTCGGCCTGAAAGATCGCCATAAAGAGCGTAATTGGAAGAATAGACTTGAATATTATGGCGCTTGATGAGGTCGTAAATCCTGAAGACAGGCACACCCATACTCAGTCCGAGATCCTTGACTTCCTGCGATCGCGCGATCACGCAACCATCATTATTGGATACCACCACCACGGGTTTACCAATCAGTGATGGATTGAATAGACGTTCGCAGGAAACGTAGAAATTATTGCAATCAACTAAAGCAAATCTTTTTGCGGCTTTTCGGTCTAACACAGTGGATGACATTGGTGACAACTCCCCAAATATGTAGGTCTGAATGCTCGTTAATCAGGATCGTTGGATAGTGGGCATTTTCGGGAACTAGTGCTATTTCTCCGCGCACGAGATGCAATCGTTTGACGGTGATTTCTCCTTGGACTACGGCGATGACAATATCACCATGGGTCGCCTCAAGAGAGCGATCGACTATCAATAAATCACCATCATGAATGCTCGCTCCCATCATCGAATTACCCGCAGCCCTCACAAAAAAGGTTGCCGCAGGATGACTAATGAGATAACTATTGAGATCCAGCCTATGTTCCACATAATCGTCTGCGGGAGAGGGAAAACCTGCGGATACAGCACATGTTTGTAGGGGTAGTTCTAATTTGCTATGGCAAGCAGAAAGATAAATATCTTTGACATCATCCCCAAACCTGACAAATCCTGCTAATTCAGAGAATTCGGCTAATTCATAGTTTTGGACTCTAACTTGATATTGATCGCCACTATCCATGAACTTTTAATTTATGTACGATATTCAATACACTATCATATTTATCAATAGAGTGCAATAAAAAATAGGTAAGGATGAACGGCGCTTTGCACCGCCCATCCTTACCTATTTAGAGCAAAAACAAAGAGTGTACCGCCCGCTACGCGGGCGGTACACTCTTTGTTTTTGTGTCAGGACAAATCAAAAGCGAAAAGATGAGTAGTGGAGCAGAGCTCCACTACTCATCTTTTCGCTTTTATGTCCCAAGCAAAACTTGCATAGCGATATTAGGCAGATTTAACAGATTGAACGGTTTTCCCAATCCTTGGTGACTTTACCGATACCCAGAGACAAAATTGTTCGCCATCGGGGGCGATCAATATGGCAACACCTGAATCTAGAGCTTTTCTACTAGCAACAATGGCAGCGTCTAAAGTGTTATATAATTTGTCAGCAACAAAGGCTTTTTCTAAAAAAACAATCCCTCTCTCAATACCAGATGAGGTTTTGACTTCAATAGCGCGAGTTTCGTTTAAGGAAGTTAGAATCATAATTAATTAGGGGAAAAAGAGCTTTTCTAAAGCATTGAGCATTACTTTTGATAGTTTTAGAACTTGTGCAACAGAACGAAATGGAGCGCTTCATGAATTGAACCTCCGCCATGAGAGTTCCATCAAGTCGTTGTTTGCGTTATTTCTTAGTCTTTGGACGATGAGAGTTCATTGTTGTTCCAGTGATGCGACTATTGTTATTAGGACATAAACCCCAAAAGACAAGTGGCGGCGCGAAGCGCCGCCACTTGTCTTTTGGGATTTGATACCAATGCCCAAAATGGCAACGCCATTTTGGGCATCTCAAAACCTTACTGGGTTTAGTTTTTTATTCACGAAAGTGTGACAACACTTTTGTGAATTGGTATGATTTGTTAGTAGAAGCCCCACAGAGATAAAAAAGAGAGGATGCGAAGCATCCTCTCTTTTTTATCTCTGTGATTTAATTTTCGTAATTTCGTCTTGCTTTATTAGCTTCGGAGCGTAATGCATCAAGGCGTTTTTCGATCAAAGTACGCGATCGCCCTTTTGAGGTGTCGCTAAGCATAATCTTGAGAGCACTACCTAAACTCTTATAGGCCGCAGGCAGGGGATAACCATTTCGCACGGCTAGGCGAATTGCTCCTTGATCAGCCTCGATCAGGTTGCGGATATCTTTTTTGCTAGTTCCCTTTCGCCATAGCTGAAAACCAGCTACTCCACAGATGCCGAGCGCTAAGACAAACAGCAAACCATTTTGCACCCAAAGTTCGCCAACGGCACCACCTAAACCGATAGCTAGGGCAGCAACTTCCCAGCCATCTTTGGGGACTGCGTCGTTTTGGATGCGGGCGACTTCGTGCCAGTATAAGAGGTTGCGCTGATCCTCAGCCATACGCTCCCAGCGCACCATATCAACTAAAATCACCACTTCATCGCCACCAGCTTCTTCACAAGCTATGAGTGGAGGACGGACACCATCGGCATTAAGTACTTTTACCCATGCTTGTAACTCTGGCGGCAGCAGGTCTTGCAGGCGGCGGATCTCAGTTCTGGCAAAGGTATTTCGGAGGGAGGAAGAAGTAGGGGATGGCATGAATCTTCGTCAAAGTTCAGAATTTTGAGGGACTTGTCGCTAAAGTTAAATCTTAGTATAAGTTTTAACTACTTGTACTTTTGTTAGCTCAATACAACCGAATCAATACAACTGAAAAGTTATTTTAAGATTATACGCTGAGATTAAAGCCCTAGCCACTCAAATTCAAGGACAGAAAAACCAGTAGTAACCAGTAGTATGGTTGCAGCCCAGAGCACCACAACCATACTAAGTAGCAAAACTAGAAGAGCGTACTGCCTGCGTAGCGGGCGTTACGCTCTTCTAGTTTTAGTTTTTAATTTACGCAATCAGCTTAGGCAATCAGCCAACAGGTTAGAGCCGCAGCGATCGCATCCGCCGCATCATCGGGGCGGGGAATGCGATCGAGACTTAATTCCCGCTTAACGGCTTCCTGCACATCACTCTTATCCGCATTGCCATGCCCTGTCAAAGCTTGCTTGATCTGGGGTGGTGAAAATTCAATGGGTTCGATGTTATGTTGATTTAGCACCAGTACGATCACACCTCTGGCTTGGGCAACATTAACCAAGTTCCCCATCCGATAAAAAAACAGTTTTTCCATCCCCACCACCTGTGGCTGAAACTGCTCGATTAGGGTATGCATATCTTCATAAATGGTCTTGAGGCGATCGCCGATCGGTGTTTGCTTTGGTGTAACAATGGTTCCGAATTCCAATAATTTGGGTGAAGCAGGTTTTTCAACCTCAATTAAACCAAATCCCACAATTGCCAAACCTGGGTCAATTCCTAAAATTTTCATGCAAGAAATTCTAACAGAATTTCGATCTGCATAACCAAGGCATATTACAGCGCTTTGCGCTCAAACCCCAACCAAGAAAAAGCATGAAAGCGTTGCTTCAACGCTTTCATGCTTTTTCTTATGGTTCGTTTAATCGATAATTGCGGTAAGTAGCCATCCTAAGGATTTATACCAATTCACGAAAGTGTGACAACACTTTTGTGAATTAAAAACTAAACCCAGTAAGGGTTTTCAAGTTATAGATACAGTCACTTGAATGAGGACAAATCAAACCCCAAGAATTGACTGACGGCGCGAAGCGCCGCCAGTCAATTCTTGGGGTTTATGTCCTAATCCACTTGGCGACAGCTATAAGAAATGGCTACGCCATTTCTTAACTTGAATATAAAACTCTAAAACCTGCGGCGCACAAGCAGCACATACGGGAGGTTTTAGATCTGGATTTTAATTATGATGAGGTACTTACCCATAATGTTCTTTGGGTAATTAATTAAGGTGCTTAATAATTAATAATTTAAGCAATTAGTAATTTAAGCGTAAGCAGGGCATATTACGTCAAAAAAGTTTAGACATAGCTTAATATATATTTCCAAAAGGGATTTGCGAATCATCTCACAAGTATCTAATGACCAAAAACAACTAATCTCACATTGAGAAATATTGGAGAATATTCATGAAAAAGTATCTAGGATTTGTTGCCGCCGCTTTTCTTCTAGTTGAAGGCTTTGGCGCTGGGGCTGCATTAGCAGGTGATAAGTATGGAGCAGTTGCTACGGGCTCTGGCAATGCTTATGGTTATGCCTATAACTACAATAGTCAAGCTGAAGCAGAAGATGCAGCTTTGTCTCAATGTGGTAGTAATTGTTCTGTCAAAGTTTGGTTTGCCAATGCTTGTGGGGCTGTCGCTAAAGGAGGAGGATATTTAGGTTGGGCTTGGAATGCCGATGAATATGCAGCCAAAGCTGCTGCCCTTGAGAGTTGTGGCAACTCTAGCTGTGAGATTGCTGTTTGGGCCTGTACCGATCGCTAAGACAAATCAAATCAAAACCTAAAAGAGGATTGCCGCACGGAAAGCGGCAATCCTCTTTTAGGTTTTCGGAAGTGCAAAACACCGCCGATCTTTTTATTTACTTTTTATTTAAGTTTTTTCGATCGCAGGAGGTCTATAAAAACTCGATCTGAGATGGTTTTGATATATCTGTAAGGCTTTTAAGCTATAATGGCAGAGTGTTTTTGAATCTTTACTCAAAATACATCCTAAAACACCATCAAGAGCGTTCTCAAAGTTTTTCTTAAAGTCCTCTTGCAAGCGACATATTTCTGGAGTTGTTTACCTTCATGCCTGAGCTCGTTACAGAAACTTATAATGCCAATCAGATCCAAGTACTTGAGGGTCTAGAAGCAGTTCGTAAACGACCTGGGATGTATATCGGCACAACGGGGCCAAAAGGATTACATCACCTAGTTTTTGAAGTCGTTGACAACAGCGTAGACGAAGCCCTTGCAGGTCATTGCGATCGCATTTTAGTGGAGCTTCTGCCCGATGGCTCAGTTTGTGTCTCCGATAACGGACGTGGTATTCCTACCGATACCCACCCCAAGACGGGAAAATCCGCCCTCGAAACCGTGCTAACCGTTCTCCATGCAGGGGGCAAATTTGGTGATGGCGGCTACAAGGTCTCAGGAGGATTGCATGGCGTAGGTATTTCCGTCGTCAATGCTCTATCGGAATGGGTGGAAGTATCGGTATGGAGATTAGAAAAGGTCTATAAACAGCGTTACGAAAGGGGATTTCCTGTTACGGAGCTAATCGCTAGCAAAAGCGAAGAACCCATTCAACGTCGAGGTACTCAGGTGCGTTTCAAGCCTGATGCTCAGATTTTTACCACCCAAACTGAATTTGAGTATGACATTCTCGCCAGTCGCCTCAAGGAACTTGCCTATCTTAATGCTGGCGTAAAAATTGAATTTAGCGATCGCCGAGGGACAGAAGTTCGCACTGATATCTACTGCTATGAAGGCGGGATTCGCGAATATGTTGCCTACATGACCCGCGAGAAGGAAGCAATTCACCCTGACATTATCTATGTCAATGGCGAACGCGATAACGTCGTGGTCGAGGTTGCTCTCCAATGGTGCATTGACTCTTACAATGATAACGTTCTTGGTTTTGCCAATAATATCCGCACGATCGATGGTGGAACTCACCTAGAGGGGCTTAAAACCGTTCTCACAAGGACGATCAACGCGACAGCAAGACGATTAAAAAAGATTAAAGAAGGCGAATCAAATCTAGCTGGCGAAAATGTCCGCGAAGGGCTGACAGCCGTGATCTCGGTTAAGGTTACCGATCCAGAGTTTGAAGGACAGACTAAAACTAAATTAGGTAATACTGAAGTTCGTGGGATCGTTGACTCCTTTGTGGGTGAAGTCCTCAATGAGTATCTAGAATTTCATCCCGCCGTGGCTACTTCAATTATTGAGAAAGCGCTCCAAGCTTTTAATGCGGCTGAAGCTGCCCGTCGCGCCCGTGAGCTAGTCCGTCGTAAATCAGCCTTAGAGTCCTCAACATTGCCTGGAAAGCTTGCCGATTGCAGTTCCCGCGATCCCAAAGAGTCGGAAATCTTCATTGTTGAGGGAGACTCAGCGGGTGGCAGTGCGAAACAAGGACGCGATCGCCATTATCAAGCGATTCTGCCTCTGCGCGGTAAGGTGCTCAACATTGAGAGAGCCGACGATAGTAAGATCTACAAGAACAATGAAATTCAAGCCTTGATTACGGGTTGCGGTTTAGGCATTAAGGGTGAAGATTTTAATGAGTCGCAATTGCGCTACCACAAAATCATTCTGCTTGCCGATGCTGACGTGGATGGAGCGCATATTCGCACTTTGTTACTCACCTTCTTTTATCGCTATCAGCGTGAACTGCTCGATCGCGGCTATATCTATATTGGCTGCCCGCCACTGTATAAGGTCGAACGCGGCAAAAATGCCCAGTACTGCTATACTGATCGCGACTTGCAAGCATTGCTCGAATCTTTCCCTGCGAATGCTAACTACAACATTCAGCGATTCAAAGGTTTGGGCGAAATGATGCCTCAGCAGTTGTGGGAAACGACGATGAATCCTGCTACGCGATCGCTCAAACGTTTGACGATCGAAGATGCGGCTGAAGCCGATCGCATTTTTACAATTTTGATGGGAGATAAGGTGGCTCCCCGTCGTGAATTTATCGAGACTTATGGCTCGAAACTCGCGATTACTGAGCTAGATATTTAAATATTCCTGTATGTTATAGCTATAGCCAAATAAGTTAAGACATAAAACCCAGAAGAGTGTTGCGGCGCGAAGCGCCGCAACACTCTTCTGGGTTTTGTTTTTGTCCTAACAAAACTGGCTACTGCTATAGCTGCCTTCCACTGCATCAGGACATAAACAAAAGAGTATTGCCGCGCGAAGCGCGGCAATACTCTTTTGAAGTTAAGAAGAGAAGTTTGACGCTCCGCGCCAACCTTCTCTTCTTGGGTTTTAAAAAAGCGCAGTTTTTTTTATTTGACAAATTCCTTAAAAGTTTGCGTGGAACTACAACGCTGACTCTGATAGTTTCTCAATAACTGTTCGATGAGTATCGGTAAATCCTTAGCTGCATATTCCGCATATAGTTCTTTACCAAAGTGATTTCCATCATCACCTACATAAACTCGATACATTTCAGGATGAGTTTCGCCATTCTCGCTGGGGATTCCCACTAGCGCAATATCGCTGGAGTGATGCTGGGCGCAGGACTTATCACAGCCAGAGAAATGAATGTTAATTGGATAATCGAGTTTAATGCAGCTTTCTAAGTGGGCGGCAACTTTTTTGGCATCGGCTTGAGTATCCGTAAAGGCGGCTTTGCATCCCTTATATCCCGAACAAGCAGCGATCGCCGCATAGGGATGGTTGACCGAAATCGACAAGCCCAAATGCGCTAGCCCTTGCGTTACCCGCTCGATATCTCCATCCGCAATATCCGTAAGCAGAATATTTTGCCAAGGTGTCAGTCGCAAAGCCCCACCACCATATTTTGTGGTTAAAAGTGCTAATCCCTGCAATTGCGTCGCCGTGAGTCTTCCCAAGGGAACGACTACACCAATATAGGCAAGTCCCCTTTGCTTTTGAGGGTTAATTCCTAAATGTCGATAGCGATCGCATTGCTGAGCATCGCCCTCCCTTGCAAGGATCTCTGGGGGAATGGATTGTAAGGAATAACCGAGCCTTTCCGTGGCAGTGCTTAGAAAACGTGGCATGCCCCAATCTTTTAGAATTTCTCTTAAACGGATTGGACGCAGCCGAGAATAATTCTGATTGAGTTTTTCCTCAGCAAGGTCAGTATAGTCGCGATAAATATCTGCGAACGCAGCAAGAACTTCCATTACTTGATGGGGAGCAATTAAAACTCCCACTGGCGATGGCGATTCTCCGCGATCGCCAAAACTGAGATACAAGCTAAAGTATATCTCTCCACTAAATTCTAAGGCAGAGAAGACAATATCATTGGGGCGATCGCTGACATTGACCATCTCGCCACCATCAAAACAAACACTAAACTTAGAAGAAAGAATTGCTAGTTCGGGATGATTGACGAGATATAAATTCCATTGCTTAACCAAAGGAATGGTGTTGATTTTGGCTTGCATATCAATCCCTGCGGTGGGACTAGCCATGATATTCCGCAAGCCATCAATGCTGGGATTACTGGAAGCTAATCCATAGTCTTGTAGATCTAGAAGTACTTCCTCCGAAAGGGCTTGATGAGTGCGGATTTGGAGATTAGCCCGATTAGTAATTTGGATTTCACCATTACCAAATTGATTGACGACCTTTAGGAGCGCTTCACATTGCGTAGCTGTAATCAACCCCGCAGGTAACCGAATACGCGAAAGAATGCCATCTTGGGCGGTAGTGGCATTAAAAAGACTGGGACAAATAGCTGTAGTAGATTGCAATTGAGAAAATTCCAAAAAAATAATCCCATGATGAAGGCGCAATTCGCCTTCATCATGGCTATAAACTTAGCGCCGCTTCAATTTGCGATCGCTCTAAAGATTGACCGATAAATACCAAGCGCGTTTGGCGAGTTTCGTCGCTAGACCATAGGCGATCGTAGGAGGTTTCAAGGCGATCGCCTACACCTTGAAGAACCATTCGCATCGATTTATGAGGAACATTGACAAATCCCTTAATGCGATAGATTTCCTGCTTAGCGATCGTTTCCTTCAAAGCCGCTAATAGCTGGCTCGGTTCAAAAGCTCGCTCTGTAACGATATCAATCGAATTAATATCATCATCATGCTCATGCTCTTCTTCTTCGTCGTGATGGCTGGGACGCGCATCCAAATCATCTTCCACCGCAGCATTAAAGCCCAATAAAATCTCAGAACTGACCTTCCCATCGCCACAAGCCACCACCTTCACGCCATCGCGAAGTTCTTGCTTTAACCATGTCTGCACCTTAGCTTGAGCTTCGGCATCGACCAGATCGGTCTTCGTTAATAGCACCAGATCGGCGCAGGCTAACTGATCCTCAAATAACTCTTCAATGGGAGTTTCATGATCGAGGTTGGGGTCTTCTTGACGCTGAGCGTCAAGGGCTTCAAGATTGCTGACCAAGCGTCCGCTAGCGACAGCTTCACAATCGACTACGGCGATCACGCCATCAACGGTTGCCCCATTGCGGATCTCTTGCCAACGGAAGGCTTGAATTAAGGGTTTGGGTAATGCTAGACCAGAGGTCTCAATCAAAATGCAATCAATGCGATCGCGCCTTTTGAGCAATTCCTGCATTGTCGGTAAAAATTCTTCCTGCACGGTGCAGCAAAGACAACCATTGGTCAGTTCCACAATATTGGGAGTAATCTCTTTGCCATCCTCATCGCATACACGACAGGAACGCAGGAGATCGCCATCAATGCCAATCTCACCAAATTCATTCACAAGTACAGCTATACGCTTTCCTTGATTATTTTGTAATTGTTCCCGAATTAGCGTGGTTTTGCCACTGCCTAAAAATCCAGTAATTACCGTTACAGGTATTTTCGCTGCCATAATCTTCTCTAAAAAACTGAAAAAAGCGCATAAGTAGCTGGGCATAATTAAAACCTAGAGTCGAAAGCTGTAGCGAATGCTGCGCCTTCGCTACAGCTTTTTGGGTTTTATATTTAATTGCGCCTAGCTGCTTATAGCAATCCTATAGGTTGTAATATCAATTCACGAAAGTGTGACAACACTTTGGTGAATTGGTATTAAACCTTAGGTGCAGGGAGAATTAGAGATGAAATATTTGATGCTAGAAAAGCTGCACCAATTCCACAAATTACCAATCCAGCCGAACGTAGGTTAGGTGCGGTTTGAGCAAAATCACCCTTTAGTACCTTCTGACCGATCCAAAAAGCCGCACCAGAAATGACTAATTGAATGACGGTAAATCCACATAAATAGGCAACCAAAGCTGTGGTTTGCGCTCCAAAAATCGCTTCACCGTAGGCATAGCCATGAAACAAACCTGCGACGGCTGATAAAGCGATCATGACAAGAATATTTGGGCTATGCTTGCGAGCTAATAAAATGCCAAACAACAAAATTGATGCGGAAACGATCAATTCAACAATTGGTAAATTTACTCCCAGCAAATGAATTCCCGTACCGAGCATTGCCGATAACACGAAGGAAACTGGAATGAGAATCCCTTGAGATTTGATTGCGGCAAATAAACCCACAGCCACAATAAAAGCTAAGTGATCTACCCCAATGACTGGGTGAGCCAAGCCTGACATGAAACCTTCAAAAAAGTTGCTAGGCATTCTACCACCCATTGCGTGGTGTGCCGATGCTGGGCTAGCAAATAGCAAAAGACTAAAGCCAAAGGCGATCGCTAAGGACTTGGACTGAATTGATGAAGAAAGTTTAGAAAAATTCATATTCTGTAACTCGCAGATATGGACAGTAAAACTAGTTCTAGCGGGCATCCTGACTTTAGCAGCGGTTAATTAAGCGGCTTTACAGTTGCGGTACAGCGTTGGACTTACACCAAACTTTCCCCAATGCAAAATCCAAGTAGTTACAGGTAATCTACTTAATTTCATTTTTAACGGCTGATCCCCGTTAAAACTAGAACAGCTTTATGACTCTACAATAATTCGCCTACTTTAGGGGCAAATCTTTACAGATTGACAAAGCTTGGGCTGTCAAATCACCTTAGAGTTTCTTATATCAATTCACAAAAGTGTGACAACACTTTTGTGAATTAAAAACCAAACATAGTAAGGGTAATACCAAAACTAAAAATGGCTACGCCATTTTTAGTTTTGGTATTACCCTCTAAATTTGAGTGGCGGCGCTTTGCGCCGCCACTGGAGACAGCTACAGGGCTATGAGCAATTAACCTTTTACACAGATAATCTGTTTGAGAGTTGCCACTACTTCTACGAGATCGGTCTGCTGATCCATAACCTGCTCGATCGCTTTATAAGCAGCAGGTATTTCATCGATGATTCCCGTATCTTTACGGCATTCTATCCCTTGAGTTTGTTGAATTAGGTCATCTAAGTTGAATTGTTCCTTCGCCTTACTTCGTGATAGCAATCGCCCCGCCCCATGGGAGCAGGAGCAATAACTTTCAGAATTACCTTTACCTTTGACAATAAAAGACTTCGCTCCCATAGAACCTGGGATAATGCCATAGTCTTCTGTTCTTGCCCTTACCGCACCTTTACGAGTGACATATACTTCTTCACCAAAGTGAGATTCCTTCTCGGCATAATTATGATGACAATTTACGGTTAGTAAAGGTTTAATAGGTTTACCGCCACTGGCATACTTCTCAATAATTTTTTTAAATCGCGCCATCATCACGTCGCGATTGAACCTTGCATATTCCTGCGCCCATTGCAAATCGCGCCAATAAGCAGCAAATTCAGCAGTGCCTGCCACAAAGTAGGCAAGATCCTTATCCATTAAAGAAGTATCGGCTAATCGCGCAAGATTCTTAGCTGTCTCAATATGTCTTTGCGCGAGCATATTACCAATATTTCGCGAACCAGAATGCAGCATCAACCATACTTGATTATCTGTATCTAGGCAAACCTCTATGAAATGATTCCCTCCACCAAGGGAACCTACTTGTTTCATTGCTTTACTTTCAAGATGCTGTACACCTAAATGGAGGTCATGGAATTCATGCCATCCTTGCCAGTTGAGTACTGATTTTTCGACTTCTTTGTTGTCATTAAAGCCGACGGGAATGGTGGCTTCGATTTCTAGACGAATTTGCTTTAATTTCCCTTCTAGTTGCTCTTGGCGAAATGGAGTTTTAATTGCTGCCATCCCGCAACCGATGTCTACACCTACAGCCGCAGGCACGATCGCTTCTTTGGTCGCAATGACCGAACCAACTAGCGCCCCTTTACCGAGATGGACATCGGGCATGAGGGCGACATGTTTAAACACAAAGGGCAAGGAAGCTACATTCTTTGCCATTTTTACTTCCGCATGACCGAGGTCATGTCCTGCCCAAGACAAAACAGGCTTGGGCGTTGCGATATCTAGTTTGTGAAAAGGCATGATTTTAATTGTGTTTCATAATGTAGTATGTATACTACATTATGAAACATGTTAGCGCAATAGTTAAAAGCATAAAGTCTACGCTCATCTGGGGAATTAGGTGAAATGTCAAAATAGGAGGAAGTGATTTTCATGAATCGATAGAGATCCCATGATCAAATTTCCCCTGACAGAATTGTTAAATGAGCAAGTTATACCAAATCACAAAATGACTACGCCATTTTGTGATTTTAAAACTCTTACTGGGTTTGGTTTTCAATAGTTTTGTCTTACGTTTTTTAGGCGATCGCCTTTTCGCGCAAGTAAGAAACCAACAAAAAAGCAGTCTGTTTGACGGACTGCTTTTTTATGAGGCGATCTCAATAATGTCCAACATTGTGCCACAGACACCTGAGAACAAGTTTCTAAGCGATCGCGTCCCCTAGCGAGTAGGAGACCTAATCCCCAATGGCTTTGGCGATCGCAGTATTGTGTTTCCAATCGATCGCGTCCCCTAGCGAGTAGGAGACAGCAGCATAAACTAGCTGGCATGGGTAGTGGTCTAACTATCCCGTTTCCAATCGATCGCGTCCCCTAGCGAGTAGGGGATTGAGGGGTGTTAATCTGAGCGGTGCTAATCTGAGCAGTTTCCAATCGATCGCGTCCCCTAGCGAGTAGGAGAAAGCGACGACGATGCTTTATCTCTTAGTGTTTTGCGGTTTCCAATCGATCACGTCCGCTAGCGAGTAGAGTCCATAAATTCATGTCAACAGCCAGAAACATCGCTGTGAGCTAGGGTTTATTAAGCTGAATATTTTTCGCTAATATCCAACAATCTTCTCCAAAATATTGGCGATGCAGATAATAACATTCATCAAATCCCTGTTTTTCATAGAAGGGTTTCGCTTGAAAACGAGCGAGACTCCAACACCAAAGTTTGGGTACATGCTCAGCCTGACACTTTCGGGTAGCAGCTTGAACTAATGCAGAGCCGATACCCTTGCGAGTGTGACCTAAACGACAAGCTAGGGAGACAAGATTGTAGCTATAGTCATCGTATTTTAGGATCATAGCGCCAACCACTTGCTCACTTGAGACATTTTGTCCGTCGATAAGTTCGATCGCCACTAATAATCGAGCTTCTTCTTGGCTGAGCAAAACTCCCACTTCATTAATCAACTCGTTACCGTCAAAGTTTAAGTTCTCAAGACATTCCTGTGCTGCAACAACATGCTTCTTATCGGCAATTCTGACGTAGATCATAGAGTGTACATTTCTCCGTTTTGAAATTTCCAATCGATGAGATTCCCCTAGCGAGTAGGGGAATCTCAGGTACTCAAAATAATTATCCTGAGGTAGAGAGTTTCCAATCGATCGCGTCCCCTAGCGAGTAGGGGATTAATGACCCAGTAATCACAAACATCATACAGGGCTAAGTGTTTCCAATCGATCGCGTCCCCTAGCGAGTAGGAGAAGTTTATAGACAATCAGCTAATCTATGAGCTAGACAAGTTTCCAATCGATCGCGTCCCCTAGTGAGTAGGGAAATGACATATGCACTTTCTAAGACTAGATGGGCTTCCAGTTTCCAATCGATCACATCCCCTAGCGAGTAGGAGACAGCAGCATAAACTAGTAGACAGTCAAAGATAATTTGGCGGGTAAAATAAAGGGACAGAAAATAGTAAGGAAAAAGGTATGTCAGCAAAACGATACAAAGTGACATTAACCGAAGAAGAACGCCAAAAACTAGAACAAATCACTAAAAATGGTAAGTCGGCAGCAGCCAAAATTAACCATGCCCATATTTTGCTAAAAGCCGATGAGAATCAAGAGGAAGGAGGATGGAAAGATCAATCGATTAGTGACATTTTTAACATCAGCATCAGAACCATTGAACGAGTGAGACAAAGATTTGTCGAAGAGGGATTAGACAATGCACTCGTACCTCGTCCACGGCAAACATTGAAACTGAAAAAACTAGACGGAGAAACAGAAGCCCATTTGATTGCGGTAGCTTGCAGTAGTCCACCCGAAGGGCGGAGTCGGTGGACATTAAGATTATTAGCCGACCAAATCGTTACTCTAGGATATGTCGAGAGTATTTCCCATGAAAGTGTGAGAAAGGTGCTAAAAAAAAACGAACTTAAGCCTTGGTTGAATGAATCATGGGTGATTCCTCCTGAAGCCAATGCTGAGTTTGTTTGCCAGATGGAGGAAATCCTCGAATTATACACTCTCCCTTATAGCCCTGATTACCCCTTAGCCCACATTCCGCTCGTAATGGAAGCCTAAAAATATTTAAAACGAGACAATGAGGGTTTCAGTGATTTTTGGAAAAATTAATGATATTAATTCCTATTAGCGCATCACTATTTGAAGTATTAAGATAGTGATATTTTTGTTAGTAAAGCTCAAAACACTGACTGTATAAGGATTTATTTTCTAAATACTTTTTTCAGTAAAATAAGAGCGGAATGTGGGCCTTAGTTTGCCTTGATGAAAGCTCAAAGCAATTAATTTCTGAAGTCAGAACACCTATACCCGCAACCACAGGACAAGTCGAACGCTATGACTATGAATATCAACGGGAAGGAGTTTGTAATTTGTTTATGATGTTTGAGCCTTTAGTCGGATGGCGGCATGTGGTTGTGACTGACCATCGTACCCAAATTGACTATGCTCACCAAATCAAATATTTGGTTGACCAACGTTATCCCCATGCCATCAAAATACGTCTTGCTCAAGATAACCTCAACACTCACGTTAAATCATCTCTTTACAAGGCTTTTCTGCCTGAGGAAGCCAGAAGAATTCTCGACAAAATTGAATTTTACTACACCCCAAAGCATGGCAGTTGGCTCAATATGGCTGAAATTGAGTTGAGTGTTTTAAATCGCCAATGTCTCGACCGTCGTATTCCTGATAAACAGCTTTTGATTCAGGAAGTCTCGGCTTGGGAAAATCGCAGGAATTCTCTCTCTTGTAAAGTCAATTGGCAATTTACTACTGCTGATGCTCGCATTAAATTGCTTCGCCTCTACCCGTCAATAATTACTTGACTGGCTACTAGCTGGTATGGGTTCGGGGCTAACTATCCCATTTCCAATCGATCGCGTCCCCTAGCGAGTAGGGGACTCAATAACAACACTGACTACGACCGTTTCTTAATGGCGTTTCCAATCGATCACTTCCCCTAGCGAGTAGGGGATCAACAGTTTCCGAACTTCACACAGAGTAAAGGTAAGATGTTTCCAATCGATCACGTCCCCTAGCGAGTAGGGGAACGAACCAAAATCTAAAGATGCGATCGTGCGTAGGTGGGTTTCCAATCGATCACGTCCCCTAGCGTGTAGGGGATTCCTATCATGAACCATGCAGAGCAATGTATAGCTATGTTTCCAATCGATCGCATCCCCTAACGAGTAGGAAATGGCATTATGGCTAGGGGTGAAGTTGTGTCTGTGCTATTTCCAATCAATCACTTCCCCTAGCGAGTAGGAGACTAATTTTGATACTGCCAAAACTGACAATAACTCATTAGCTAATAAGAAGAGATCGCCTTAATCACCTCCTCCAAATCCTTATGCACCTGTGACATCAAACTAGCTTCTTCTATAGATTTGAATTCTTCTTGAGATATAAAGTTGAGGCAATTAAGGACTCTTGTTTTCCATTCCTCTTCACTATCATTAAATATCTCCCAAGCTTTAAATACTGAATTTCTATCCTGCAATCCCTCCAATTTATGAAAAAGCTCGTTTCTTTTGTCAAAGACCTTATTCCCAAAGTTCCAAATGTCAGCATCTAGGTTTGCATCGACTCCTTTAAAGACTACGAGAGCAAAATAAAGACCTTGACCGTAAGCATTAAGATATCTTGTTTTATTCCCAGAAGGTAAAGTAAATTCAGAAGATAATTTAATCTTCTTGCCTTCTTTTTTGTCGAAATGAAACTCATCACACCACATTGAGAGTAGACCTTCTACTGCTCGAAAACTATGAAACATTGCCTCAACAGTATTTTCTTGTTTCAATCGGACTACAGCTAGATATGCCGATTCATAAGCTGACCACCACCACTCTTTAGATCGACTAGTTGCTGCTCCTCCCATTGCTGTAGCAAACTTTTCAAATTCAACAGCATTCCAGAAATTGGCTAGCTTCAATAAATGTAGTAGTCTAGACTTTATTTCATAACCCTCAAAATTTATCTCCTCAACAATACTAGTCATACCTGAATAGTCATGTCGATCTAGCAAATCCTTTAATTTCTTAAACTGCAATGTCTCAAAATAAGAAGACCCCTTTAAAATCCTAGTCCTATCTGGATCTAACTCACTACTAACCAGAAATTCCACCTTTTTACCCAAGCGAATCAAACAAGTTAACTGCACCGCCGAAGAAATTGCAGGAGTCCCCGCCTGATGACTCACAATCACGAGATCGCTCTTAGAAATCCACTTATTTTCTTCCCACCTCGCCAACTCCGCCTTTACAAGCGTCAATGTCGCATCCCAATCATCTAACCCATCTGTCCCCTGTTGCGGTTTCAAAACCGAAAATTCCAGCTTTTCATTGGCAAACTTTTCACCAAACACTTGCGTAAAATAATGTTTCAAAATCGGCTGAAGCGTATATGTATCTTGCCAATAGGGAGAATCTGAATGACCACGACTATAATCATCAAAAATTGCCTCCTGATCGGTCAGCAAAACAATAATGCGATCGGGCTTATTCTTTTTATCAGTCTTAAACTCCTGACAAAAGCCATCCAACAAAGGAAAAGTCAAACGCTCCCAATATGTCTCAATTGCATCACCATAAGCAATTCCCATTACCCTTGCTGGCAAAGTAAACAGTGTGACATTACTATCATCACTATCATCTGATGGCGAGAATCCACAGTAATATAATTGCTCACCTTTTTTACCCAGCAAATCTCCCCAGCCATTATCATCTATCAGCTTGACATCACTATTACCCGTCGTCACAATCCAAACTACAGACATGATTAAGCTCCAAGATTTACAAAAAAAGGGCGTTGCATATATTCATAATGATCAGGGAAAAACAGGAAATGATTTTTGATTTTTACGCTTGAGGTAAAAAAGCAATAAACGAATCGAAATTTGCAACATTTCCATAGACTTTGAGTAGCATAAAG
>NZ_SELU01000009.1:0-94414 GCF_006861605.1 Pseudanabaena sp. UWO310
TGGGCGTTTACCTAAGAGTATTTTTCGCCTTGGCTTTGATTTCCTTCGTGATATCATCCTTAACCTTCATGACGATGTTAATTCCTCTGCTTTCTTCAACTCCATTAAATTTTTGTCCTGTACTTAGTCATAGTTTTTTAAATAAGCTAAAGTAAAAAATTGCCTCTTCTAACCACAAACTGCGATCGCGATCGCAAAGAGTTGTTTTTTGTTGAATAGTCTGTGTCATAGGTTTTAGTCAGGTAGCATTTAGACAACATCAACCAAATCTATCTTAATTCTTTTGCCCACTGCCCTAGCTGCTTTATCTAAAGTTCGTAAAGTTACTGACTCATACTCAGGATCGAGCAAACGATCTAGTGCCGCACGGCTAGTTTGCATAGACTTAGCCATCTTGGATTTAGTTAAGCCACGTTCCTTCATTGCTTGTTCAACTTGCCAAGCTAAAACACGCTTCAGCGCAATTTCTGTTACTTCGTTTAAAATCCCTTCCTGTTCTAGAAAGTCATCAAAAGCAGAACCTAAATGACAATTGTTAGACATGGTTAACTCCCAGCTTTGTTTTTAAACTCAGTTTGTCGCTTGATGGCTAAATTCAAATCTTCCTTAGGCGTTTTTTGCGTTTTCTTAGTAAACCCGTGCAGAAGAATCATTTGCTCTCCTTCCACACAAAACAAGATTCTAGTAATCGTATTTTCAAGATTAGTACGCACCTCATACAATCCCTTACCCATAGGGCGACAGGTCGGCATTCCGATAGGAAAGCCAAACTCAATTGTTTTAATGTCTTCTCCTATTTTTTGTCTATCTTCTTTCGATAAGGTCATCAGCCAATCCCTAACAGGTTCTTTACCAGATTCAGTTTTGAAAAAGCTTGCTTTAATTCTCTTAATATTGCTCATAGGAAAATTACAGCAGAAGCTCTCAAAAGATAGAAATCAAGTGGTAAATAAGTGAGTACTTAAATTTGATTTTATTATTGTATCATTTTTGGTACGTTAAAGTGTCAAAATGTAAGGAGCATATAGCGCCCTTGTCCCAGAGATTCGCCACTTCTAACCACAAACTGTGATCGGGATCGCACAGCGAAGATTTTTGCTCAATAGTCTGTGTCATTCAATTACCTCCAATACATCGCTATTTGGCATTTGTTTGATTGCTTCTAAAATTTGAGTTTTAATCATAGTTTTTGGATTAATATCTACATTAGAATTGCAATAGGGAAAAAACTTAAAAAGAATCAAGAAAAGTTTTCCAATTTTTCTGATTTTCTATGAGTTCGTCGTAATCATCATCATATAAGGTACTACCTTGTGATATTTGCTCTAACTCATCAGGAGTTAGAGATTCATAAAAATTTCTCCCTGCTTCATCTTGTGCTATTACTCTCATTCTTTCATAAGCTTCCTGACTTCCATCACCTAATAAGTGTCTCAATCGTTGATCGATGGTAAAGGAATTGTCCAGTAAATGCGCTTCCAATATTCCAGAGCTGATATAATTAGAGGTAGAAGGATCTCGTGCTATAAATTCAACTACTGACCTGCCCCAAAAGCTCTCTACTAAAGGATCTAGTAATTCTAGTGAATAATTTAGCGTTAATTTATCTAGGTTTTTAGCATTTGCCATTGAAAAATGGATAACTTGGTTTCTTAGCTTTCCAAACTCTTTATACTGATTGATTTTATTGATTTTAATTCCTGTAGTTGCCCATAATTGCTCAGGCAATTCCTCGTATGAGAAAGTTCGACCATCTTCTAACAAATCAATAAGTGTAAGATTATTCTTACTAGGATTTGACTTGGGGAGTTTAGAAAAAATTAAGAGAGGATGTTCTTGAGCTATTCTGGCTTTTAGTAAAATTTCTGCTGCATGGGCTGCATGAACTACACACATTGGAGTGCGATTATCTATAGCTTCAAACAATGCACTTCGGAACAAAAGCATCCCGATTCGGCGCATATTTTTTGGGACATCTTTCATATCCATCTAAATTTCTTCCCAGAAATCAACATTGAGTATATCGTCAATATCTCGGCTAAACTGCCATATTTTAGGAAAATTCACAGATTTATAATCTGGATGAGCCTTCACAACCTTTAGCGCATCCTCAAAAGCTTTTTGAAATAACTCAGGACTATTGATATAGCCTTTTAAACTTGGAGACTGTTCAAGAATATCTTGGATATCGTTGCGAGTCCTAACAATTGTGACAACCCACCCCGCATAGTCATACTCACTCTTGACATAGCAACGCTTGAGAATATGCTCAATGAGTGTCGTCAATCTTCGCTTGAGTTCACGCCTATCTCTACCCGCCAAACCTTCTAACTCCTCAATTAAGTTTTCAACATCTAGATTGTGAAAATCACCTGCTTTTAACTTCGCGATCGCCTCTTCTAACCACAAATTAAGATCGCGATCGTATAGGGTTGTTTTTTGATCAATAGTCTGAGTCATAGGTTTAGGCGATGCAATACATCATCCATCAAGGTTTAAGATTGCTTCCAAAAATTAGTAGTTAACAACAAGTCAATCTCATGGGTAAATTGCCATGTATCAGGAAAAATCGTATTTTCATATTCTGTTTGTACGATTTCTAGTGCGTCATTAAACAATTCGTCAAAAACTGAGATTATGTGGCGTTTTAGGCTAGGAGACTGTTTGATAATCTTTTTGATTTCATTCCTTTGTCCGATGATTGTTAGCTCCCAACCTCGATAACATTCAGGTAAGTTGACGTAGCAACGCTTGAGGATATGTTCAATCAATCTAGTCAAACGTGATTCTAATTCGCGCCGATCTCTACCCGCCAAACCTTCTAACTCCTCAATTAAATTTTCGACATCTAGATTTTGAAAATCACCTGCTTTTAACTTTGCGATCGCCTCTTCTAACCACAAATTAAGATCGCGATCGTATAACGTAGATTTTTGCTCGATAGTCTGGGGCATAGGTTTAGGCGATGCGATACAGCATTTACGCATTATTTGATAAGTATATCTCAAAGAACAAGGGGCTGAAGCCCCTTGTCTGAATCTAATTACTCAATACCATCAAGAGGCGCAAAGCCTTGACGCTGAGTGTTTTCGGTGATAGACCTTGGCTCTAAGAACTGCAATAGATAATCGCGTCCGCCAGCTTTGGAACCGATACCGCTTAGTTTAAAACCGCCGAAGGGATGGCGATCGACCAATGCGCCTGTGATGCCGCGATTGATGTAGAGATTGCCCACTTCAAACTCACGATAGGCGCGTTCGATATGGGAAGGAGTGCGCGAATATAAGCCACCCGTGAGTGCGAAGTTCGTACCATTGGCGATCGCTAGTGCCTCATCAAAACTCTGTGCCTTGATTACCGCCAATACGGGGCCAAAAATCTCTTCTTGGGCGATCGCGCTGTCAGGATCGACATCGCCAAAAATCGTTGGTGGCACATAGAAACCATGATTGGGAACTTCACCTTCAAAAGCGAGTGTCGCGGTTTCTTTGCCCTTGGCGATATAGTTGAGAATGTTCTGCTGGGCGGCTCCGTCAATTACGGCGCTGAATTTTGTGTCAGGGAGATGGGCTTCACCCACCTTTAGCGATCGCGTGGCTTCCACAAGGCGTTCCATGAAGTTATCGTAAACGGGCGCGAGAACGATCGCTCTGGAACAAGCAGAACATTTCTGACCAGCGAAACCGAAGGCGGAATTCATAACGCCAACTACGGCTTGATCGAGGTCGGCACTTTCATCGATGATGATGCCATTTTTGCCGCCCATTTCCGCAATGACCCGCTTCATGTGCTTCTGTTTAGGACGCAAAATCGAGGCTTCGGTGACGATTTGACAGCCGACTTGCTGGGAACCTGTGAAGGCGATGAGATGCACATCGGGATGTTTGACTAAATGGGAACCAACGGTGGAACCTTTGGCGGGAAGATAGGTAAATACGCCTGTGGGTAAACCTGCGGCTTGCAGAACTTCCGCAATTTTCGCACCAATAACCGAGGACTGTTCGGCAGGTTTGAGAATCACCGTATTACCTGCGGCGATCGCAGCTACACTCATACCTAGGGCGATCGCAAAGGGAAAGTTCCAAGGTGAAATCACGACCACTACACCGCGAGGCTGATAGATGTAAGTATTATCTTCCCCCGGCAGATTGCGCTGTACGCCCGATTCGAGGCGTTCCATTTCCTTGGCATAGTAGCGGCAGAAGTCGATCGCTTCAGAAACTTCGCCATCACCTTCGCGGATCGGTTTAGCCACTTCCCAACAAATCCACGCAATTAACTCTTCACGCTTCTCTTCCATGAAGTCAGCGGCTTTGCGGAGCATATCGCCCCGTTCTTTAGCGCTGAGTTTCTTCCATGAGGCAAAGGCAGATTTTGCTGACTTCACGGCGGCTTCGGCTTGGTCGATGCTGGCTAGACCGATCTTGCCGACTACTTGCGAAGAGTTAGCAGGATTAACCGATTCGATATAGGTTTCTGTTTCTACCGCTTGACCATTGATGATCGGCAAATAGGTTTTACCAAGTTGGCGGCGAACCTGTTGTAAGGCAGTTTGGGCAGCTTCTCTCTCTTCATTAATCGCATAATCGCGATCGCTAGAATTAACAAAGCCATCAAAAATATTCAGAGCAGGTGCGCCATTGTAATTCGCATCCCGTTCCGTCATCACAGGCGCAGCAATTAATTTCCCAATATCAACACCTTCACCACTAATCCTTAAAAAGGAACTATTGGCGGTATTTTCCAATAGGCGGCGAATCAAGTAAGACATTCCCGGAATCAAGTCGCCAAAGGGACAGTACACGCGCACCCGATAGCCCATATCGGCGATCGCTTTGGCAAATTTATCACCCATGCCATAGAGACATTGAGTTTCAAAGGCGCGACTGGGGATATCTAGGGTTTGAACAATGGCGATCGCCTTGGCTAAGGATCTCGCATTATGGCTACCGATCGCCGCATAAAGGTATTGATGATTTTCGAGCAGAATCTGAATTAAGCGCTCGTAATTGGCATCGGTGGAGACTTTATCAGAGAAAACTGGCAAAGCCCAACCCTGTTGGTAGGAACGAATGGTTTCGCGATCCCAATAGGCTCCCTTGACTAAACGCACCGTGACGGGCTTACCGCGCAACTTTGCCCATTCCACAAGTTCATACAAATCCTGTTCGCTATCGCGCAGATAGCCTTGCAGGGTAATACCAACATCCGTGCGATCGCGAAATTCTGGTTCCGTTAAAACCTGTTTGAGAATTTGCAAGGTGAGCGATTTGAACTCATACTGCTCCATATCAAAATGGATACCACAGCCTAGCTCTTTAGCTTTACGCAAGAGTATTCTGGCAGGTTCGCTGACTTTCTCGGTCGTTTTTACTGGATCTAAAGGATCGAATTGGGAATAAAAAGCGCTAAGTTTTACGGAAACTTGCACGCGCTTAAGTTCTTCTCCATCAGCTTTATCAATCTGCTCGATCAAGCCCCAATTTTTTGCCTTGTTCGACAAATCCTCCATCATGCCAATATAGCGATTGAGATATTCACCTGCTTCTACTTCGCTAATGACTGACTCGCCGAGCAAGTCCATCGTAAAGCCAAAGCGATCGCGCCTTAGTTTCTCAATGGATTTTGTTGCTTCCGATAAGTTCTCACCGCAGATGTAGCGCTTGGCGAGGGTTGCCACTGCGGTCGAGAGGGTAGTTGCTGCTGCGGTTGCAGGAATGGAATTAGGATTGTCGGTACTGAAATTCAATAAAGCCCGCAAAGCAGGAACTTCCACCGCATCACTGGCGAGATATTCCTGCATATGCCTTGCGATTTCGGCTTTGCTTTGCAATGCTGGCAAGCAATCGATCAATCTAAATAATTGCACCCGTAAGCCTTCATTTTCCATCGTCCAAGCCATGAGCTTGTCATCAAGGCGCAATTCATCCTTAAGCTGAGATAATTTCGACCAAAAAGAACCCTTCTCATTGCCACTTAAAATCTTCTTGGCGATTTCCTGTGTCTTCGCTTCGTATTTAGAGGTATCGAGAGAAGTATTGAATTTGTTGTTAGAGCTTGTATTTGCTCGCTGTGTTGGGCTAACCACTGCTGTAATCCATAAACCTTGCGATCAATCAGTATAGCTAGTAACCATCATCTACTTATTTGTAGCTTTGTTGGCAAAATCTGGAAATTATAGGGTGATGATTGTTGCTATTTACGGGTTATCAGCGATCGCCATAGTACGAAATTTAATGCCAATTGTAGACAAGTCATGACAAAAAAATAGGCGCGTAATAGCGATCGCAGATTTGTTGGTAGAAATTACATCGACTTGTAATTAATCAAAAACCTGATGATAATTTAGTTTAGTCAGGTAATATTTACCTTTATGACTGATCGCTTAGCTAAAAAATTTATCCAGCTAACTGACTTTGTTGCATGAATAAAAAGAAGGCAAAAGATGGAGGAGCTTAGGATAGACAATTAACGAACAACAGAACAGGAGACAGATTTAGCAAGTTGAATCATGCGATTGAGAGCCGCACATTTGACGAACAACTCAACCGCCATTTTTGTGCATGGCGATCGCTTGACTGGATATCGTACAATTTTAATAACTTAGGTAAAACACTACGCTTAATTATTTGACTATTGCTGAAGCACAGGAGCAATTGCCAGCGCTATCTAAAAACCTCAGAG
The DNA here is from genome assembly GCF_006861605.1 of Pseudanabaena sp. UWO310. Taxonomy (NCBI): domain Bacteria; kingdom Bacillati; phylum Cyanobacteriota; class Cyanophyceae; order Pseudanabaenales; family Pseudanabaenaceae; genus Pseudanabaena; species Pseudanabaena sp. UWO310. Next base: position 6,685 of record NZ_SELU01000009.1, read on the forward strand.
ATCCAGCGATTATTACTCAAGATGGGAAGCCTGTAATGGTTGCTTTGAGTATGCAGCAGCTTGCTTCTTTGGTGGAAACAATGGAGATTTTAAGCGATCGCGAGTTTATGCCAGTGCTACTTGAAGGCATCCGACAAGCAGATTTAGGGCAAACGATTAGTCTAGAAGCCTTGAAATTAGAATTAGGTTTCTAATATGGCTATGGAATATAGAATTATTATTTTTGATTTCGGATATAGCAATAGATTTGAAAAATGACGAATCTTCCTAAACTTTTTTGATATTCTATATTCTCAAAGTCTTACATCTAGATTTATTAAAAAATTCAACCATTATGAGCGATAAATCACCATTATTCTTAAGTTGCATGGAATTAATTGCCCATGCTACAGAACTATACACTTCTGCCAAACCCCGAAATTATAAATTTGTGATTCTACATCTTGCAAATTCCATAGAACTTATTCTTAAGGATCGACTTGTTGATAAAGGTATCAGTATTTACAGTTCTAAGCAAAGAAGCATGACCATTGGAATTTGGGATGCTTTTGAAGAACTTAATAAAGTTGGCATTAATATCCAAGAACGTCCAGTAATAGAGCTATTGATAGATGATCGAAACACTATTCAACATAGATTCGGGTTTACTAATGCGGAAACAGTTTACTTCTATCTCGAATATGTGGTTGCTTTCTTAAAGCGTTTTTTGAATGACGAATACGGTCTTAATCTAGTAGATGTCTTATCTTCACATCTCTCAAATGAGGATTTAGCAATATTGGGTTTATCGGAGAAAAAATCAGAGGAAGAATCTGCTATTGACCGTTTGTTTTTGATTTCACCTGAATCTGCTATTATGCAAGTGTTTAATCTGATCGAAAATCGGTTTGTAAAACTTCTTGGTGCAGATGCAAACACTTCAAATGGATTAATCTCTTTTAGACAGCGTGCCAACATTCCAGATTTGATGCATAAACTATCGAAGGATGGATACCTAAATCATGATAGTTTTATTAAACTTAAGGAGTTGCGTGTGTTGCGAAATCGAGCAGTACATAGTGCTGATTTTATTAATGATGAGAACTCTCCTGATTGGGCTACAGGAATCACGCTTGCTAGAAATATTCTTTCTGGTCTTGACCGTGCAATTGAAGATGGCTTTGGATTAAGCTACAAGGATAATGAATCGATAGAATTATCTTCCATTGATAGGAATTCTGAATCTAAAAAAGATATAATGAGTTAATGTTTCTATAGCGTTATCACCAATATTAGATTGAGGATTTTGTTGATCGCATTGGTTTTTAGCTTTGAGAATAGGCAATCCATCAAAATCTACGATAGCAAATTATAGATAAAGCGGAAGTGGCAAAAGTTGCAATATGAAAATCAACAATTTTAATTTTAGAAATAATAGCCAAAATTGGCATCTAGAAAAGACTTACTTTGATAACTTAAACTTGTTGGTTGGTGCTTCTGGAGTTGGAAAAACCAGAATCCTTAAAGCACTTTATTTAATCTGTAATGTTGCTCAAGGCGAAGTCCAAATGTTAGAAGATGTAGAATGGTCTATTGACTTTTATCATTTAGGACAAAAATATAGATGGGAGCTAAAAGCACTAAGCCCAAATGAAAAAACTTTTTCTAGTGAGCAAAATCAATCTGAAATTGTAGATGAAAAGCTCATTAAATATGCAGAGGATAACGAATCTATAGAAATTCTTCATCGCACTAAAATAGAATCTACATTAAATCAAAATCAAATCCCAAAACTTAAAAGAACTGAAAGCGCGATCAATCTCCTTTCAGAAGAAGATTCTATTACACCTATATCTGAAGCCTTCAAAAGATTTATTTTTAATGAAACCCCTCAAAGTGTAATTGTTTCTATACCATTTGACCCTAGCAATGCACCCCTATCTCTAGATTCTAAATTAGAAGGTTCTGATTCCTCTCTTTATTTGCAAAAATTCAAAGTAGCATCTGGAAATACTACTACGGTACTTAAAGCATATTTCTTACAAAGATTCTTTCCTCATATATTTAATGAAATAAAATATACCTACATTGAAATTTTTCCTAGTGTACAAGATATCAAAATTACTATTAACAGAGAACCCAACAATCGTTATAGTCTTCTCTTTGAAATTAAAGAAACTTTTTCCGAGACTTGGATTACGCAGTTGCGAATATCATCTGGTATGTATCGAACTTTAACTTACTTGATAGAAGTGATTGCTGCACCTGAAGAATCAATTATTATGATTGATGAGTTTGAGAATAGTTTAGGCATTAACTGTATGCCCCAGTTAACAGATTTTATTCTAGACAAATCGCCTAATCTACAATTTATTCTCACCAGTCATCATCCCTATATCATCAATAACATCCCTTGGAAAACTTGGCAGTTAGTGAGCAGAAGCAACGGCACTATCAGAACTAGAAAAGCTGTAGATATTCCTGAACTCAATACAGCATCTAGCTTAGACAAGTTCACACAGCTAATTAACTTACTCGAACATGAGGAAGAAACTGCGTGAATCTCTTGTTCTTAGTTGAAGGAGGAAAAACAGAACCGAAAGTCTACAAAGCTTGGCTATCGCATCTATTCCCGCAGATCAACTTTGTAGATAGACCTGAAAATATGACCACTAACTCATGCCGAATCATTGCGGGTAATGGCTATCCCAACATGGTGAGCGCTCCAAAAATCTATGGAGGACGCTCCCGATTAGAAGAATGTTTACTAGACATCAAAAAATATAATAATATCGATCATTTCTTCTTTTGTGTAGATTCAGAAGATGATCCTTATCAAACTAGATTCGATGAAATTCACAACAAACTGGAAGACTTCAAAACCAAACTGGGTATAGATCAAACTCAAGCTACAGAATTTCATATCATCGTTCAAAATTGTTGTCTTGAAACTTGGGCGCTAGGCAATGCTGATATTCCTGCTCAATACTCAGCCAAGGGGAATTCCGACTTTTTCTCAGTTTTTCAGCTTTATTTTGATGTTCTCACCAACGATCCCGAATTAATGAGTTGTCCACCTGAATATATTACAAAATCGAGATTTCACGAGAAATACCTCAAACAATATTTGCGAGAATTTGGCTTGTTTTATAAAAAAGAAAGACCAAAAACCATTGAAGATAGGGCATATCTTGATGCTCTAATCAAAAGATGCCGATCAACCAATCATTTATCTAGCCTGAAGTACTTATTGGATATCTGGGATAGGCTTTAGAAAGCGATCGCTGTTTTGATTGGCTTGAGGATTTTGGCGATCGCCTTTAATTTGTAAACTTGAGAAAGGTGATCGCCGCAAAAAATGCTTTAACATGCATATATAGCTTTTCAGATAGGCAACCCATCAAACTAGACTATGGAAAAAGTAGCAAATTATGAACAAGACTTCTTAACATGGACACAGCAACAGGCTGAGTACCTACAGAAAGGTCGTTGGGCAGAATTGGATGTTAAAAATTTGATCGAGGAATTGGAAGCATTGGGACGTAGCGAACAAAAAGAACTCAGTAGCTATTTTCAGGTACTGGTAATGCACTTACTTAAATGTCAGTACCAACCTGAGAAAAGAACGTCGAGTTGGAATAACACACTTTCCAATTGTCGTGACAAAATTCAAGACTGTTTAGAAGATACTCCTAGTTTGCAAAGATTCCTTCTAGATTCAGAATGGATAGAGAAATACTATCGACGGGCGAGAAGAGATGCGGCAAAGGAAACACAGAAGCCTCTACAAACGTTTCCGACTGAATGTCCATATACGATCGCCCAAATCCTCGATCCAGAATTTCTCTCCTAAACACGCAAATGAACATCGCTCTCTTTGGAACTAGTGCCGATCCGCCGAGTATCGGACATCAACAGATCTTGCAATGGCTCGATAATCATTACGATCGCACGATCGTTTGGGTATCGGATAACCCCTTTAAAACCCATCAAGCAAGCCTATGCGATCGCATCGCCATGATGGAGCTAACCATCGCCGCCATCCAACCACCTGCGCAAACGATTGGCTTGCATCCCGAACTTAGCGATCCGCGTACAATTAACACCGTCGAGAAAGCCAAGCAAATCTTGCCCCATGCAAACTTTACCCTCGTCATCGGTGGCGATCTTGTGCGGCAATTGCCCACATGGTATCGCGCCCAAGATTTGTTACATCAAGTTAAGCTGCTAGTCGTCCCTCGTCAGGGTGTAAGCATTGCGGCCATTGATATTGAGCGCCTTGTCCAGATGGGCACGGAAGTGGCGATCGCCCCTGACTCCACCTCAATACCTAACGTTTCTTCGTCAGACTATCGCAACAATGGCAACAGTTCAGTCATAATACCCACAGTCGCAGCATATATCCAACGAGAGTCGCTTTACGCATGGCAGACAAGTCCCGCACCACAGTAACTAAAAAACCCCTAGCAGATTTCAAGGTCGGTGTCGATAACGTGATCTTTTCCGTCGATACCGAGCAGAATCGTCTATTGGTGTTACTGGTGATGCGTCAACACGAACCCTATCGCGATCGCTGGTGCTTGCCAGGAACCCTCGTGCGTCAAGGGGAATCCCTCGAAGAATCCGCCTATCGCATCCTCTCTGAAAAAATTCGCGCCAAAAATCTCTATCTCGAACAACTCTTTACCTTTGGTGATATCGGACGCGATCCTCGCGAAGCGCCCGATAGCTACGCAGTGCGCTATTTATCCGTCAGTTATTTTGCGCTTGTGCCCTTCTCTCAAGCCGAACTCATCGCTGATGGGGTTAGCGGCATCGCATGGTATCCCGTCAATCAAGTTCCCGAACTCGCCTTCGATCACAATCGCATTCTCGAATATGGTCATCGCCGCCTCTGCAATAAACTAGAGTATAGTCCAGTTGCCTTTGATGTCTTGCCTGAAGCCTTTACTCTCAGCGATCTCTATCAGCTCTATACCACTGTTCTCGGCGAGAATTTCTCCGACTATTCTAATTTCCGCACCCGTCTGCTGAAGTTAGGATTTTTGAGTGATACGGGCATTAAAACTTCACGGGGGGCGGGTCGTCCTGCCAGTCTTTATCGCTTTGATGCGGAGGCTTTTGCTCCCTTAAAAAATAAACCAATGGTATTTATCTAGGCAGTGCCATTGGCGATCATCGCTTTGATCGCAACATAAGGTTTGCGTAACCCCCAAAATTTATGAGTGGCGGCGCGAAGCGCCGCCACTCATAAATTTTGGGTTAATAGGACAAAATCAAAGCCTAAAACATAAGTGGCGGTGCTTTGCGCCGCCACTTATATTAGCTTCTTAAGGTTGCTTGGAACTTCTCTTCCAGCAAGTCGCGTACTTTTTGATGTACGGGATTGATATCGACATCGGTTAAAGTGCGATCGCTAGCTCGATAGACGAGACGAAAGGCAAGACTGCGTGAACCTTCAGGCACGCCCGTACCAATATATTGATCGAAAAGAGTAACGGAATCAAGAAGTTCGCCACCGATATGGGTAATCGATCGCTTAATATCAGCCACGGTGAACTTAAGCGGGGCAAAGAAGGCGATATCGCGATCGCTACTGGGATAGGTGGAGAAGGTCTGAAAAGTCGGAATGGACTTTTTCATCATGGCATCTAGTAAGGTATAGAAATCCAGCTCAAAGGCATAAATCTCATCGGGAAGTTCCTTCTCGGCGCGTAATTGAGGATGTAACTGCCCAAAGGTACCGAGGCGTTCGCCCGAAATCCATAATGAAGCAGTACGTCCAGGATGGAGGCGATCGTCCTTTTGATCGGGCTGATATTCCACAGCGACCGAGAGATTGTGGAAAACTGAATCGAGTAAACCTTTGGCTTCATAGAAATTCAAAGGCTTGGAGTCATGCTGCCATGCGCCGACGGTAGGATCGCCACCAAAAATCCCTGCAATGCGATCGGTTTCATCGCTGCCAGCTTCATCGAGCCAGAATACACGACCGATTTCAAATCCATTTAAAATACCATTGCCTTGATTGATATTAAAGGCACAGGATTCGATTAAATTGGTGAGTAAATCGCCTCGGAGTGCTCCATACTCGATCGCAACAGGATTATTAATTTTGACTTGATGGGACTCAGTGGGACTGCACAGAGACATATGCATGACTTCCGTTAAACCCACCGCCCTAAAAGCCGACCGAATCATTCGTCCACCTTCTTGATCGGCGGAGAGGAATCCAAATTCTGTTCTTGCGGGGAGGGTTTCCACAAATTTGTCATATCCATAGATCCGCGCAATTTCCTCGACTAAGTCGATTTCCCGCTCGATATCGGCATAGCGATAGGGGGGAACGGTTACTTTCCAGACTGCATAGCTACCTTCTTCGATCGGCTGCTTTTCTAGCTCAAAGGATAGTACCTTGAGGGTTTGTTCGACTTCGGCTTCTGAAAGTAAAGGCAGAGCGCTTTCATCTTCGCGATCAACTTCACCGAGGATCTGCCATACTTTGGTTAAACGGAGGTCAATGGTGCGAACTTCCTTAGATCTGGCATCGACGATGCTTTGTTCGATCGCTTCGCCCCCTGCGAGTTCGATGATCATCTGGATTGCCTTGGCGGTTGCGGCTTCGATCGCCGCTTGATTGACACCCCGCTCGTAACGCGCCGAAGCCTCGGTGCGTAAACCTTGAGCCCGCGCCGATCTCCTTGTGGTAACCTGTGTAAATAGAGCCGCTTCTAAAACAATATTGGTAGTGGTTTCCCCAACCTCGGTTTCAGCGCCACCTATGACACCCGCGATCGCGATCGGTTGGTCACTTGATGTAATTAAGAAGTTTTGACTAGTAAGGGTGCGATCGGTATCATCAAGGGTTTTGATTTTTTCGCCAGACTTCGCAAAGCGCACGCCGATATTGAGTCCTTCCTGTAACGTATCGGCATCAAAGGCATGGAGTGGCTGTCCCCATTCCAATAAAATATAGTTGGTAATATCGACAATGTTATTGATAGAGCGCATACCTGCCGCTTCAATCCGTCGCTTCAGCCATTCAGGAGAAGGGGAAACCTTGACACCTTTAATTAAAGTGCCGATGTAAACGGGACAGGATTTCCGATCCTCCACAGTTACCCAATTGGCAGTTGGGATTTGAAAATCTTTAGTAGCCAAGGGTAAGCGGACTTCCTTACCCAACAGAGCCGCTACTTCACGGGCAATCCCGACCATACTGAGGGCATCGGCACGGTTCGCGGTGGAAGTCACATCAAGGATGGCATCATCTAATCCCAAGAGGGGGCGCACATCATCACCAACGGTAACGCCATCGGGAAATTCATGGATGCCGCTTGATTCTTTCGCAAGCCCGATCTCAGCGAGCGAACAAATCATCCCTTCAGAACGTTCACCCCGTAACTTAGTTGGTCGTAATTTCAGATCAATCGTGGGTAAATATGTACCTATGGTAGCTACGGGGACAAATAAACCTTGTCTGGCATTTGCCGCACCACAGACAATTTGTAAGGGTTCGGGTGCGCCGATATCAACTTGACAGACTTGCAGCTTATCCGCGTTGGGATGACGTTCGGCGGTGAGGATATGACCGACAATGACACCCTCAGCCCATGTCCTGCGGTCTTCGATGGACTCCACTTCAAAGCCTGCCATCGTTAGTTTTTCTTCTAGCTCTTGAGGCGAGAGATCGCAGTCAACAATTTCACGGAGCCAATTCAAAGAGATACGCATTGGGAATTTTTGGAAAAAAGAGTGTTAAGAAATATTTAGATTATAAGTAGCCAAGCATGAGTAAACTAAAAAACCTGAAGTATGGGCTTCTGGCGCAGCAGCAGCTCTATGCTCTGGTTTTAGATTTTAACCTTGCCAAACTAGTTAAGCATAAAAACCCAAAACCAGAGAGCGTACCGCCCGCTATGCGGGCGGTACGCTCTTCTAGGTTTTAAGTTTAATTATGCTTAGCTACTTAGTAGTTTAGCAAAATCCGCACGGCAAACTTACTAACCGCATTTTCGTAATCCTTTAATATAGCTACAGTCACTTGAATGAGGACAAATCAAACGCCAAGAATTGGCTGGCGGCGCGAAGCGCCGCCAGTTAATTCTTGGCGTTTATGTCCTAATACATTTGGCGACAGCTATATATAAACAAAAGCCCAAAGAGAGAGGCAGCGCTTGGCGCTGCCTCTCTCTTTGGGCTTTGTTAGCTATAATTAACATCGACTAATCAAAAGAATCGTGCAGAATGAGTCAAAAAGAAGTAATCCTTACCGATAAAGCCCCCGCTCCCGTCGGTCCCTATAACCAAGCGATCGCCGTTCCTGCGTCGAGCAAATTAATTTTCATGGCAGGACAAATTGCGATCGAGCCTGCGATCGGCAAAATTGTCACTACTACGGTCGAAGAGCAAGCCGAACAGGTAATCAAGAATATTCAAGCCGTTCTTGCCGAAGCTGGGGCAGATTTAACTAACGTGATTAAGACCACTGTATTTCTTGCGGATATGGCGGATTTCCCCAAAGTGAATGCGATCTACGGCAAATATTTTCTCGCGCCCTTTCCAGCCCGCTCCACCGTTCAAGTTGCCAAACTGCCCCTTGATGCACTGGTGGAAATTGAGTGTATTGTCGCCATCTGACGAAATTATTTAGAGGTGCGAGGCAAAGCCTTGCACCTCTAAATAAGAGCCCAAAGAGAGTTGTGATGCATTCTGTTTTCCAATTGGCTATACAGTCTAAATGTAAAATCTAAATGTTTACAAATCGGCTCACCTTTAACCGCAAGTACTGCTACTTAACCATTTTACTCTTCTTCATAGAAGTGGGCATCGCAGTTTTTTTCAATGACCAGTTCATTCGTCCTTTTGTTGGAGACGTTTTAGTGGTTATGCTCATTTACTGTTTTGTCAAAACCTTTTGGAAGATTCACCCCAATATAGCCGCTCTAGCTGTCCTTGTATTTGCCTGTGCAATCGAAGGATTGCAATACTTAAATCTTGTAGATCGGTTAGGACTAGGACAATATAGACTTTTAGCAATTATTTTGGGAACTACCTTTGATTGGAAGGATATATTAGCTTATGTAATTGGTACTGCGATTGTTGTGATATCGGAAAATATAGCAATGTAAGGTTTACTTAGAAAATAAAACCCCCAATAACCCCAAATATGAGTGGCGGCGCAAAGCGCCGCCACTCATATTTATCGCTTGCTCATCATGGCTTCGAGTTGGAGCAACCGACTTTCGGCTAGCCGATCGCGACATTGTTTTACCGATGATGATTCGGTAAAACGTAGAGAATCAAACTGACAATGCTGAGCTTGGTAGATTTGCCATAACTTCTGACTGGAGGAGTCTTTGAGGTTTCCTTGACTTAATATTTTGGCAAGGCGTTGGGCCGTTTCATCTGGTTTGAGTTGAGAGTTGCTCTTTCCTTGCAAATCGGCAATGCGATCGTTGGTAACGTTAGCCAGACAGCTAGAATAGATCAGGGGATAAATGGAACCGCCCTTAAAAGGTGCGCTCGATTCCCGACAGTGGGTATCGCGATAGGAAGTCCAAGTTTGTTCGATCGCTTTGAGTTGGCTTTGTCTAGCTTCGGGAATTTGCCTATAAACTTCATCATAGATAAGCGATCGCAAGAAATCAGCAGTTTTTGCCCATCGCGAAGCACAGATATTTAATGCCATTTGGGTATCTCCTTCACAGGCAGGAGGTACGACTCCAAACTGCTTGGAATTGGCGAGGGTTTGGGATGTAGCGGGAGCGACTGCCATATAAGTCGAACTGAGGGCGATCGCGAGGGTGTATAAAATCTTTTTCATTCTCAATTATCCTAATTAATATTCCAAGTAAAAAACAATTCATTATTTATTCTGAAACTATTTTTTCATAGGTGTAGTGCCAAATAGGTGTTATACCAAATCACAAAATGGCTACGCCATTTTGTGATTTTAAAACCCTTACTGGTTTTGGTTTTCAATTCCCAAAAGTGTAGCCACACTTTTGGGAATTGGTATTAGATAGTCGGCGCGAAGCGCCGCCCATCCACTAAGTACGTCAGCATAAAAAAGCCTATGCCGCCCGCTGCGAGGGCGGCATAGGCTTTTAGTTTTAAAGTCCGTTGCCAATCAGGACAAAAGCTGACCAGTAATAGGGATGAGAAAACTCGGATTTAGGATTGCGAATCATCGATAGTTGGGCTTGGCGTAAGCTTTCTACCTTAGAATGTTTTTCTTTTTGGATTTCTCCATAAAAAATATCCATCAGCTTTTGTGTGCCACCGTCGGAAACCGTCCAGAGTGAAGCGATCGCTGCTTTCGCTCCAGTCCTTTGCATTTGGTAACCAAAACCTAGGATTTCTTCACCACTGCCAACTATACCGCCCAGAGCCGTTTGGCAAGCGCTCAATACCACTAGGTCTACCGCAGGAAACTTGAGGTTCTGAACTTCACGCAGACTCAAGCGCTCGCCATTTCCCATTAAAATGAATGACTCTTCGGGCTTGCCACTCACAAAGGCGGCATGGGTTGCTAAATGGATGATATTGTAGCTTGGCTTGGGTTCTGTGATCGTATCGCGCTCAAAGGATGCGTTTAAGAACTTGGTGGTATTGGGAACGATCGAACTGAGGTTTTCGATTTCCTTCCCCGCAAAGGGCAACCCTGAGAAGGAAAATTTCTGAGAACCCACATTAAAGGAGTAATCACCTTTGCTAAAGGCGGCGGCAATTACTCTGGGCTGGGAGATCGTCTGTGAACCAAGGCGAAAAAGATTCATCGCCGTAATGTGATTGATGGCATAGCTTTCGACGAGCCATTTTTGACCATCATAGAGAGCGGCGAGGGGAATATAACGCAGTTGACCATCGGGGGCATAGATAATCGTTTGGATTTGCGCTTTTTGGAGATCGTCAGCGATGGGCTGGATCATCAATTGATAAAGGTGATAGCTGGACTCTTGCACATCAAGGGAACTGGCATCCTGTAGATCCACTCGAAAAGCGGCGATCGCTTTTTCTAATTGCTGGCGATCAACTTTAACGGTGCGATGAATTGGCGGCACATCGGGAACAAATAAGATTAGTTCAAGGCGATCGCCAAGAATTAATGGATAGAATAGGGCTACTTTTTGGGGAAACTGTGCAGTTTGCATCAAAGCTCTCAACCGTTCTTGCAGGCTGACATAGCTATTCAGTTTGAGATTATCAGCGATCGCCTTTTGATTCAGATCTTTTTCTAAGCTCTTTGCTGGTTCGCTATCAAATAAACCTCCTATTTTTTGGCTTGTCGCAAACTGAATTTTCTCGATTTCCTCAAGCCTTGCCTTTTGAACATCGTTGGGTTTTGCCAGTTGCCTCAACTTATCCAGTTCTTCGCTCAAACTCGTTGATTGGAGTGCAACAGCGCTGATTAACTGGGACAAATTTTGTTCTAGTGGTAAAAGCTCTACGCCTTGGGCAGTGACTTCATTCCCCTTCACATCTTGGAGATAATCTTGAAGTTCCTGTACTTTCAGTAAATCTAATACCTGAAGAGCTTCCATTACTCGTCCTTTCGTCAATAGGATGCTGGCGAGTCCGCGATAGACATCGGCAACCGATTGCTTAAAGGCATTTTGATCCTCACGAGCGAGGCTGCGAATATCTTTGCGGATAGATTCGCGAACATTCACCGATAACTTATAGAAATAGATTGCTAATTCTAGCCTGTCCCGCTCTCCCATCAAACTACCCATGTTACTGAGATCGTTTGCCTCCCCCCGACGATTCCCTGCTTGACGGTGTAAGAGCAATGACTGCTGATAGTTGGCAAAAGCTTCATTGTATTTGCCCGTGTAGTTATAAACTAGACCGATGTTACCTAGAATCGTTGCTTCGGTAACGCGATCGCCAACTTTTCTCGCTACCTTTAAGGCGTTTTGATAGAAATTAAGGGCATCGCTATATTTTTTCTCAGTTAAAGCGATCGAGGCAAGATTGTTAAGGCAGATGGATTCCGAACCCAAATCGCCCGTTTCTTGAGCGAGTTTAAGAGCTTGAAAATAGACTGTGAGAGCCTTATCCAGTTCGTTTAGCTTTCTGTAGGCAAGCCCGATATTGCTATAGATCGAGGATTGAGCGCGTAAGTCTTTTCTTGTCTGGGCGATCGCCAAAGAACGTTGTAAAAAATCAATTGCCTTCGTTGGTTGTCCGATGTTGTAATAAAGCAGGCCCATACTATTGAGGGTATTCCCTTCGTTCTTGCGATCGCCCACTTCCTGATGGATCGCTAGGGCTTGGTCATAAAATTTGAGCGCTTGTCCGTAGTTACTGAGTTTGCGATAGACTGCCCCTAAGTTCCGCAAGGTATTCCCTTCTTCTTTGCGATTCCCTGTTTCTCTCCAAAGAGCCAGAGATTTATTATAGAAATCTAAAGCGATCTTGGGCTGACCGAGAATATCGTAGGCATAGCCCAGATTATTAAAAGTTGCTCCCTCTCCAATCGGGTCTCGTATTGCTTGCCGCGCGGCGATCGCTTTCTCGTAATAGGCAATAGCCGTTCGGAGATCTCCCAGTTTCTCTTGGGTTTTACCAATTTGATTGAGGAGCCGTCCTAATTGTTTAGGATCGCCTAGTTTTTGATATAGGGCTAACGCTTGAAATTGATAGTTCAGAGCCTCCTCATTTTTACCCAGATCGAGATAAATATAGCCAATGGTTCTGAGGGTAAGTGCTTCCCAATAGGTTCTTTTTTCAGTGCGGAAAACGGGCAAAGCCTCTAAATATTTGGCGATCGCTTGTTGCCTTTGCTGTTCCGTGCCATCGTTGATTTTGGTGGCTTCCATAAAGGCAACTTCAGCCGCGAGATACTGGCGATCGGATTCTTGCGCCATTCTTAATTCTTCGATTTTAACTGTAAATTTACCCACAGCCTTTGCATCGGCTGGATCGGCGGCAGAAACTACCAACTGATAATTGCCCGTAGTATTGGCAATAGTGGAAATTACTTCTGCTCCTTCATCCTCATTGGGGCTATCCGAATTAGCGATGGTTTGACCGTCAGGACTGACGAGTTTTACGACCAGATCGATTCCTTGCTGCTGTACGATCATCCTGACAAACTGACCGCTCTTTAGGGAAATGGGAAAGCTTTTCGACTCAGAATTCTGAATGGTTTCGATGGTCTCTGGTTGTGCCTCAGCAGAAGATGAGAGTGGAGGAATTGCAGGTAAAACAATAGTTGTGCAGATCATTGCGATGGAAAGGAACTTCTCGATCCCATCTCTAGTTCTTTGGTGAGAATCGCTTTCAAACAGTTGCCAAACCATAGCAATTAATCCTTTATTTGTTTATTTGTTAATCCTGCATTTGTGCAAATGATGCTCTCTAAGTAGTTCGGCATAATTCAAAACCAAAACCAGAGAGCGTACCGCCCGCTACGCGGGCGGTACGCTCCTCTAGTTTTTTTACTCTTAGTTACTTATAATAATAGTCCTATAATCTTTTAATTCTATAATCTTTGCAGCTTTTAAACCTCTGCCTCTCAAATCATGATCCTTCCTCCTTCGACTTCATCTCGGGCTGAACTTTTGACTGCCCTGCTCTTAGAATTAATAGAAATTTTACGCGATCGCCAAGGTGATACATGGTCAGCAATTGTGCGGATAGCAAACGGAAAATCTGCCACAATTGCGATCGATGATACGCGTATTTTCGTGCAGGCGGAGGGTGAAATGGATTTGCAACTGGCGATCTCGGAGGCGGATCCTAATGCGACGAATGCTTTTGAAAGTACAGGTAGAGCTCTGTACAACATTATCATTGGTAAATCTACCCTCGAAAAATCTGTGGCTTCGGGCAAGATTTTTATCAGTGCTAATTTTGGCGATCTCTTAAAAATCCGTTCGATCGTAACCGCAGTACTTTTAGACACATCGGTTGAGCCAAGATTACTCAGTCTGTGGCATCGATTTGAGCAGGAATGGTTGAAATAGATCTATCAACCGCAAAAGATGAGTGGCAGCGCTTCGCGCTGCCACTCATCTTTTGCGGTTGATTTATGTAATCTTGCTCAAAATAGAAAGCGTTCCAAATGCGATCAGAATTAGTCCACTTCCCCAATTGAGCCAGCTAGACCAACGCCGTAATTCTAAAAATCTCTTGATAATCCCCGTAAATGTGCCCGCGATCGCTAGGGGTAAGACCGAACCGATGGCGTAGGCGAGTAGAAATTCCGTGCCCATCAGCAGGTTTCCCGACCCTGATACCCAAGCTAAGAGCGTCACCAATACTGGCGTGCTGCATGGGGAAGCTACAAATCCAAAGGATAGACCGATTAATAGCGATCGCAATCCCTGCGGTAGATTTGGCGAGATTTCCCAATTGCCGAAACTTGGTAAGCGGAAGGAAATTACTTCCAATAACTGCAATCCCATCACGATCGCAATGAGCCCCATCACGACTGACCAACCCCAAGCTGTCTGTCCGTAGATTTTGCCTAGGAGGGCGGCGGCGAGTCCAAAACCTGTTAAGGCGATCGCAAAACCCAGACAAAACCAAGCCGATTGCAAGGCAGCTTTCCCCGTACTTTTGGATTCATAACCGCCAATATAACCAATGGTCAGGGGCAACATCGAGAGCGTGCAAGGGGTGAGGCTGGTGACCAGCCCTGCTAAGAATACGATCCCCACGCTCGTCCATGAAGCTTGATTAAGTTGTTTGTGGACTAAGACATCCGCCCATTGTTCGAGGTGATAAAACCAGTTAGGCAGCGATCGCATTAGGGTTTCCATAAATTGCATTACTTCAAAATCAAATATAAAAATCAAATATAAAAATCAAATCCCAAGGATGAGTGGCGCGCCACTCATCCTTGGGATAGTTAATGAATGGCGGTAATTGCTGCGCGAATTACCTCAGAACCAGCCCCAACGAGGCAAGATCTATCGGTGAGAATGCGCTTCCAAAGACGGCTACCCGCTTGACCGTGAAATAATTGCAGCATATGGCGGGTGATTTTATGTAACCTCAATCCCTTTGCCATCCATTCATCGATATAGGCAATCATGGCTTCGGCAACTTCTAGGCGACTACGGATCGGAGTCTCATCACCAAAAAATTCGCGATCGCTAGTGGCAAATAGATAGGGATTATCGTAAGCGGCTCGTCCGATCATTACGGCATCGACATATTTTAACTGTTCGTGGGCTTGCTCTAGGGTGATCAATCCCCCATTAATTTCAATGAATAAATGGGGAAATTCCTGTTTGATCCGATGGACATCAGCATAGCGCAGTGGTGGAACTTCGCGATTGTCCTTGGGGCTGAGCCCCTGTAACCAAGCCTTTCGCGCATGGATGGAAAATCGCCGACAACCTGATTCGGACAGAATTCGCACAAAGTTCTGCATGTCTTCATAGCGATCGAGTTCGTCAACCCCGATCCGATGCTTGACGGATACGGGGATCTTGGTGGCGGCACTCATCGCTTCAATGCATTGAGCGACGCGTAGGGGCGTTTTCATCAAGCAAGCGCCAAAATGTCCGCTCTGCACGCGATCGCTCGGACAGCCCACATTTAAATTAATTTCGTCGTAACCCATATCTTCAGCAATCCGAGCGCATTCGGCAAGATCTTGGGGATTGTCGCCCCCAACCTGTAAGGCAAGGGGATTTTCTTGGGGTGAGAAGCCCAAGAGATAGGCGCGATCGCCATGCTTAATGGCGGCACTAGTGACCATTTCCGTATAGAGCAAAGTCCGCCGCGTAATTTGGCGCATGAAATAGCGATAGTGGCGATCGGTGCGATCCATCATCGGTGCGATGCTAAGGGGATGGATGGGGAAGCGATCGCTCTTTGCCTGTGTAGGAATTGGCATTGCCGATAAAGGAGTCATGGTTGGAAAAGGAATCGTCGTGGCTTTGAACTTGCTTGCCCTATCTTAATATGCGTCATGGCGTAAACCATGTAGTAAACTTGGGACGGCTATTTTTGTTTAGAGGTATCGAAGATTCGTGAGTTCGCCAGAGATTTCATCCACCACCCCAGATTTATCTCAGGATGCCCATGGGCATCAAGGTAATCGAGATGAGTGCGAGCGTTCTCAAGGTATCACTACTCTTGCGGTCTTAGCATCGGGAAGCGGCAGTAATCTAGAAGCGATCGCTAAGGCGATCGAGAAAGGACAGCTACTCGCCAAGATTGCCGTAGTGATCTATAACGAACCCGAAGCCTATGTCAAGCAACGTGCTGATAAATTTGGTATTCCCGCAATTTTGATTAATCACCGCGATTACAAATCCCGCGCAGAATTAGATAGGGCGATCGTGGATATCCTCAAGCAGTATCACATCGATCTGGTGATCATGGCAGGTTGGATGCGCATCGTCACCCAAGTGTTGATCGATGCTTTCCCAGAACGAATTCTCAATATCCATCCGAGTTTATTACCAAGTTTCAAAGGCATTCATGCGATCGAGCAAGCTTTTAACTATGGTGTAAAAATTACGGGCTGTACCGTCCATATCCTCAGCCTAGAAGTCGATAGCGGCAGAATTCTCAAGCAAGCAGCCGTGCCGATTTTGGCAAGTGATAATTTGATGGATTTGCAAAAACGCATCCAAGTACAGGAGCATATTATTTATCCAGCCGCGATCGCTGAATATGCCCAATCTTTGACGAAATAGGATTAGGCGGCGCTTCGCGCCGCCTAATCCTACATATCCTGCACCCCAAGGGTGCGTTCTTTTATGGGATAGGCGAGTATGTTGTCACAAATCGAGATTTCATGTCAGAATTCTGAGATTATTTTGTGCTCTTGAGAAAGGATCGGCAACTATGCGTTTAGGACAATTGCTCGCGTTAGCAGGTTACCAAAATTCTCAGCCTGAGTTAGATGGGCTAGAAGTAGAGCGAGTAATTACGGATTCGCGTCATTGCCAAGCAGGGGATTTATTTATTGGGATGACAGGCACACAGGTAGATGGTGGTAAATTTGCACCCCAAGCGATCGCTCAAGGGGCGATCGCCGCGATCGTTTCCCATGCAGCCTTAGCCGCTTTACCCAATCCCGCAAAAGCGATCGCTGTCGATGATGTGGTCGTAGCTTGCAGTAAGATTGCCACCGCTTTTTATGACTACCCTGCCCAAAAGCTGAAATTAGTGGGAGTGACTGGAACCAATGGTAAGACTACTACCACCCACTTAATCGAGTTTCTGCTCCAAACCCAATATGCCGTAGCTTTGTTTGGCACGCTTTACACCCGATGGGCGGGTTACTCCCTGACCGCGACCCATACCACTCCATTTGCTGTAGATCTACAGGAACAGCTTGCCAAAGCGATCGCCGCAGGCTGTGATGTGGGTTTGATGGAGGTTAGCTCCCACGCCCTCGATCAACAAAGGGTATTAGGTTGCCCCTTTGAAGCAGCAGTATTTACCAACCTGACACAGGATCACCTCGACTACCACAAAGACCTCGAATCCTATTTTCAAGCTAAGGCTTTGCTCTTTGGTGACAACTATTTACAGGGGCGAGCGATTATTAACTTGGACGATCCCTTTGGTCAAAGGTTGGTAAAAATGCTGGGTGATCAGCCTTTCTGGAGCTATAGCATCAGCAATCCTCAAGCTGACTTTTACACGGAAAACTTGACCTACCTGCCCAATGGGGTGACGGCAACCTTGCATAGTCCCCAAGGCTCGATCGCGTTTAAATCACCGTTAGTGGGGCGCTTTAATGTCGAGAATATCTTGGCGGCGATCGCGACGGCTTTACATATGGGCATGAGTTTGTCGGAAGTAGTGAGCCGATTGCCAGAGTTTAAGAATGTACCTGGTCGGGTGGAGCGGGTACAGGTTAGCGCCGATCAAGATGTCACGGTGGTGGTGGACTATGCCCATACCCCCGATAGTCTCGAAAATCTACTGGAGGCGATGCGTCCCTTTACGCAACGAGAATTAATTTGTATCTTTGGTTGCGGTGGGGATCGCGATCGCACCAAGCGTCCTTTAATGGGTGGGATCGCCGCTAGGCTTGCCGATCGGGTCTATGTAACTTCGGATAATCCCCGTACTGAAGATCCACAAAGCATCCTCAATGATGTGGTTGTGGGGGTTAAAGCTCATATTGGTGATAAACCTATGATTGTAGAAGGCGATCGGCATAAATGTATTCAAACAGCTATCATTTCAGCTCAAGCAGGCGATACAATTTTGATTGCGGGAAAAGGTCATGAAGACTATCAAATTATTGGGCGGGAGAAAATCCATTTTGACGATCGTGAAGAAGCACAGGCGGCTTTAATTCATCGTCGCAGCTTGTATCACTAGCTAGCTCAAACCCCTTGCTTTTAAAGAAAAAAATTGGTTAAATCCTAGGCAAAAACACGTAAGGAGGATCGGTTATGATGCAAAAGGAAGTATATTCAAAACCAAGCTGAGTCGATCAATATTTGACTCTTTTGCATTTAGTTCAATAATCTATCTTAATTCTGAGAACAATCGTACAACTTTCAGGATAGCCATTGATAGACATTGATAGGCATTGATCACTCTATGATTATTCTATGTTTGTTAGGCTTCTTTACTTCTAGAAATGTGGATTTTTGTATAATAAATCACTAATCCCCAGATTCAGATTACTTTGGTATCAAAATTTTAGGAAGAAATAGCTACATGGGTTCGCAAACTGCCCCCAAACCTAAGCTGCTAGTTATCGATGATGAACCCGATAACTTAGATTTGTTATTTCGGACTTTTTATCGAGATTATCAAGTTCTGCGTGCCAATGGGGGGCCAGAGGCATCAGAATTACTTGATCGAGAAGGGGAGGTCGCAGTAATTATCTCCGATCAAAGAATGCCGATCATGAGTGGAACGGAATTCTTAAGCCAAATGGCGGTGAAGTATCCAGATACCATGCGGATTATTTTGACGGGTTATACCGATGTTGAAGATTTGGTAGAGGCGATCAATACTTGCAAAGTATTCAAATATGTCACCAAACCTTGGGATGAATTTGAACTTAAAAATGTGGTGCGGCAGGCGATCGATACTCACAATGTTCTTCGCAATCGTACCGCTGAACTGCGGCGCACGCTGCGCCAACAATCCCTGCTAAATGCGATCGCTTCCTCCGTTGATAGTGCAGCTCCCTATCGCGAGAGCATTGCGGCGATCGCTGAGTCAATCGCCCGAAATTTTGATGTTTCCGCCAGTATTTTGCGTTTAGTGGAGAATAGCGTTCTTTCCGAAAGCTATTTTACCTATGGCAATCAGTCGTTTCCAGATTTGCCTAAGCTGGTGAAAATTCTCACCCTGCGATCGCAGATCGTGCCAATTAACGATATTGCCAACGATGAGCGCATCTCTGAAACTGACAAGGCTATCTATGCCGAAGCTAATATCAAGTCCGTTCTCTATGTGCCTCTAGAAGTACAAAAAGAATGTCTGGCGATGCTAGCTCTTTATCACTGTGACAGTCCCCATCTATGGAGTACAGACGAATTAGATTTAATTGAGTTGGCTGCTGACCAAGCAGCGATCGTCAGCTCGCGCACTAGAGCCTACGATCGCATTCAAGAACTGGCGAAGCGCGAATCCTTACTCAATACGATTACCAGTACTATCCGCTCTAGTCTCGATCCGCAAAAGATCTTTGCATCGATTACGCAGCAATTGGGGCAAGCCTTAAATTCTGAAAGCTGTGCCTTATCCCTATGGACAGAAGGAGATAATTACTTACGTTGTGTCGGGCTACATTTGCTGGATGAAAATGAAGTAATTAATAGAAAAGAAAATCCTGATGGCTCCTTGCTGCCTCAATCGAGCATGAATATTTCTTGTAATCCCGTCTTCCAAGCTTTAATTGAATTAAAGCAGCCCGTGGCGATCGCGGATTTACATGAAAATCCAGAATGGAATATTACCGACCTTCCTTTGCGTTCTATTGCGCGATCCCTACTAGTCGTTCCCTTACTGTCTGAAGGGAAGATTATTGGTAGTATTTCCATGCGTCAAAATAAGCTGCCAAGGCAATGGCTACCAGAAGAGGTGTCCTTAGTGCAAGCGGTTGCCGCTCAAGCCGCGATTGCCGTACAGCAAGCCAATCTTTTCCAGACAACACGCCAACAAGCCCAGCAGCTTCTGGAATTGGATCGCCAAAAAACAGAATTTTTTCAGAACCTGTCCCACGAATTTCGCACGCCCCTCACCCTCACCATTGGTCCCCTAGAAGCGGCGATCGAACAATCGAATCCACTCCCTTACGAACAATCGGTGATTGCCCTACGGAACTGTCGCAGACTATTGCGGCTCGTCAATCAATTGCTGGATATCCAACGGCTGGATGCGGGCAAAATGCAAGCCTGTTTCCGTCCTTGCAATCTGGTCGAATTTGCCAGTCAAACCATAGATTCATTCCGTCCCTACTGCAATCGCAAAAATATTAATTTACTGAGTGAATTTAGTGACTGTCCCGATATTTATTTAGATCTAGAGAAATTCGATAAGGTTCTCTACAATTTGCTTTCCAATGCCATGAAATTTACTCCTAATAATGGCAATATTACCGTTCGCATTCATACGGACGAAGATGGTAAGCGTTGTATTCTCAGCGTCCATGATACGGGCATTGGCATCCGCGAAGATCAAATTCCCTTTCTCTTCGATCGCTTCCGTCAAGCAGAAGGTTCTGTCAATCGCAGTTATGAAGGTAGTGGCTTGGGATTGTCACTGGTTAAAGAATTGGTAAATCTGCATGGTGGTGATATATCCGTATCCTCGGAATATGGATTTGGTACGACCTTTGCGATTTCTCTTCCTGCTGGTAAAACCCATTTACCCCCTGATCAAGTGACGAATATGCCAGCGGATATCCAGATATCTCGCGCGTCGATCGAACTGGCTGATCTCGAAACTGATCTCAATACCGATGAAGATGCGATCGTAAATAGCGGCGATAATCCATCTTCGAGTCAAGAGCAGGCTGCAAAAATATTAATTGTCGATGATAACCGTGATCTGCGGAGTTACTTGCGGCGTGTTCTCAATCAAGCTGGCTATAAGGTGATTTCTGCCCATAATGGCGCTCATGGTTTGGTCAAAACCAAACAGTACCGCCCCGATCTGATCGTGACGGATTTAATGATGCCCCAAGTGTCAGGCTTGGATTTAATTGCCTTAATTCGCCAAGATCCGCAATTGGCAGGTACTCCCATTATCTTATTGACGGCAAAAGCTAATGAAGAGACTCGCATTGAAGGCACAGAAATGGGGGCAGATGGTTATCTGGCTAAGCCTTTTAACGATCGCGAATTGTTGGCTGAGGTTCGGAATTTGCTGGCTCTCAAAACCAACGAGCGAAGGGTAGCCCAACTTAATCTCTATCTCACGGAGTCGGTTCTCAAGCGATTTTTGCCTCCTGGTTTGGTATCTAAAGCTGCTACGGGAGAGCTAAGTCTGGACTTGCGTCCCGAACCGAGGATGATTACTGTTCTCTTTACCGATATTGTGGGCTTTACTTCGTTATCCAACACGTTAAGATCACGCCGTGTTTCGGAATTGCTCAATCAATACCTTGGCGCGATGACCGAAGCCATTTTTGCCAATGGGGGGACGGTCGATAAATTCATGGGTGATGGCATTATGGCGCTTTTTGGTGCGCCCGAGGATTGCAGTCCTAATGAACAGGTGCGTCGTGCGGTGAGAACGGCCAAGCATATGCAGCGATCGCTAGCGCAACTGAATGAGCAATGGCAAACCCAAGGGATTCCCAAGGTTAGATTTCGTTGTGGGATCCATCAAGGTACGGCGGTGGTGGGAATGTTTGGTAGTGCAGAGCGATCGGACTATACGGCGATCGGTCCTACGGTAAATATTGCTGCCCGTATTCAAGCGGCGGCGGAACCCGATTGCATTCTGGTATCGGCAGCGGTTGCGGATTATCTCAATGATGAGGAGTTACGCAAACGCGAACCTCTGAAGCTCAAAGGCGTTGATGAGACAGTGCTCACCTTTTTTGTAGATAGCTAGTAATAGCAAGGGACTTGCCCTTTAATGAAGTACCAAATATAAAACCAGAATCGGTGGAGCGGCGGAGCCGCTCCATCGATTCTGATAATAAAGTTGCGCCCCTACGGGACCCAACTTTATGGGTTTGGGTAATTTATTTTGCACAATTACTTAACTTGGTATAAAACCTAAAACCTGTGGCGCAAGCGATGCTTGCGCCACAGGTTTTAGCTATGGTTTTTAATTATGCTCAGTTACTTAACGTTATGATTGATACTGTGGCTAATTTGTCCAGATAACTATATGACTCAAACATCCCTTCCCCCCATTACCACCCAAGCAGCCCCACCTGAAAATCAATTTGTCCCTGAAAGCCAAGCGCCGCATTCTTGGTCTGCGGACTTTCTTCAAGAAGTGACAGCCTTAACTAAACGCCTATTTATCCAATTGCGTCGCCGTCCCACTACCTTGATTGCAGGGGTGTTACAGCCCTTGATGTGGTTGCTTTTGTTTGGAGCATTATTTAGCGGGTTGCCTAAGGGGTTAGTTGGGGACGATCAGACCTATGTGCAGTTTTTGGCGGCGGGGATCGTGGTATTTACGGCGTTCAGCAGTGCGCTGAATTCGGGATTGCCGATGCTGTTCGATCGCGAATTTGGGTTTCTGAATCGGATTCTCGTTGCGCCCCTAGTTTCCCGTTTTTCAATTATTGTCGCTTCGGCAATTTTTATTATGGCGCTGAGCATGGTGCAAACCGCAGCGATCGTTTCGGTCAGTGGATTTATGGGGGCGGGTTTACCAAGCTTGAGCGGCTTGCTAGTCATGTCGTTAATTTTGATGCTCCTGATCGTGGACTTTACGATGTTGAGTTTGGGGCTTGCCTTTGCCATGCCTGGACACCAAGAGATGCTTGCCTTTATTTTCTTGGTGAATTTGCCCTTAATGTTTTCGAGCACGGCCCTTGCGCCACTTGCCTTCATGCCTACTTGGTTGCAGTGGATTGCCAGCCTGAACCCATTATCTTGGGCGATCGAGCCAATTCGTTATGTGTATAGTCATGCCACATGGGCTTGGCATAGCGTAATTTTTACGGCTCCTTGGGGTGATATGACGATGCTCGAGGCGGCGATCGCCCTAGGTGCTTTTGGTGTCTTGGTCGGATTCTTTATTCGCGGTACTCTGCGCCGAGGCATAGCATGATTGCAGATATGGGTGAACTTCCTGCTTTTCCTGAAGTTCAACCCTTTGCCGATAACTGGTCATACCTTAAAGCGGAACTTGCTTGGCTCGATCGCGTACTTATGCGATCGCTAGCGAAACAGCGTCAAACCGATCGAGAAATCGATCGCGTTGCCAAAAATGCAGCCGATCGCTCCACTAGTCATTGGTGGAAAGGTTTTATTGCGATCGATCCATCTAAAGGCGGTAGTCAACTCCCCAAACATCCGCCTCAGACTAATCACCCCCTAGGACGCTTTGGCGATCGCCTAGAAGCTAGCCGCGAACAAAATATCCGCCTCGCGATCCCCACCCTATGCGATCGCTTAGAACTCGATCGATTTGATCGAGATCTGCTAATCCTCTGCCTTGCTCCTGAAATTAGTCGCCGTTACGAAAGACTGTATGAATTTCTGAATAATGACAATAACAACAATAAGCAACCTACCGTCGATCTAGCGCTACGCCTGTTTTGTCGCTCCGATGCGGAATGGCGCAAGGCTCGTAACTCTCTTACGCCCCAATCCCCATTAATTAAACGCAAAATTATCCAGCTTTACCTTCCCTCGAATAGCTCCTCGCGATCGTTGCTTGCCAAAGCCATGCTCGTGAGCGAAAAGGCAGCTACCTATTTTCTCAGTGAGGATTTACCCATTGAGTCAATTATTCCTAAACCTAGAAAGAAATAAAATTTTTAAGTCTGATTGCATTCCGTACCTTCAGCTTGACGTATGGAGCCTAAGACTGTGGAAACAACCACGCATTTTTTGCGATCGCCCGATCTAGAAACAAAAGTAATACGACCTAATTCCCCTAAGCCATTAGGATTGCCCTGATGCTTAAACTGCACCCGATATACATCGGGTTCGGGAATTGCCGTAAGTTTGGTTAAAGTCGTGCGCGGTTCGGGTTCGCTATTGTCCACAATTCTGACCCCTTCCTCAAAATTTTGCCAAGGGAGGTTATTCCAATAGGCTGCGTCGGTAGAAGTAGTGGGAGATTGATGAACGGCATATTGCGCAAATCTAGTGGTATTTCTAAAAGTTGCCTGCCACATACTTTGGGTGCGTTTGGCATTGCTTTGCGCCATGCGAAGGGTGCTCAAAGCAATGCTTTGGGCTGCGTTAAGTCTTTGGTTATTGGCAAAGCTGAGCCAAGATGGGGCAGCGATCGCCGCGAGTATGCCGATACTAATCATCACAACTAAGATCTCGAGCAGTGTAAACCCTAAAATTCCATGATGGCGAGGTCTTTTCCTCTTTCGATATGCGCCCATAGCTTTCAGTATTAAATCTGATGATTCTTGGTTAAATTATAGCAAAAAAACTTTTGTTCATCTGCTTACCGAAAATCAGCCGATTTAATAGGGGTAATAGATATGAATCTATGGGTTTGGGTTTTAATTATCAAAAGTGTAGCCACACTTTTGATAATTGGTATTAATTATCAATCAAACAAACCAAGGAAATTTTTGAAAGCGTGGCGAAGCAACGCTTTCAAAAATTTCCTTGGTTTGGGTTTGAACGCAAAGCGTTGTAAACAACAAACCCAATAAGGTTTTGAGATTCCCAAAATGGCGCTGCCATTTTGGGAATTGGTATAAAATCCAAAATATTGTTGCCGCGCGGAGCGCGGCAACAATATTTTGGATTTTAATTTTGTCCTAGACTGGCGGCAGCTATATCTCCTAGCAAGTGGTTGGTTTCTTTCCTGTGGCTAGAGCGCCAAGTATAGTTTGAATTTTTACCCAACCTGTATTCTGAGCACCAGTGGGATTAGATGTACTGAGATTAATGCAAATAGGAAGCTGGTTAGAATTGGGATCATAGATAAAGCCCCTCGCGTCGAACTCAATGTATCTATAGCCATTGGGATCGGTGGGGATATTATTTGCGGTATTCGTTACCGAGGCAAAGACTATACCTTGATCTAAAGATTGTAGACCTCCATTACTTCTCACGTTATCGAGCCGAAAGGTAGAAGTATCAACAAAGGTAATCCTAGTCCGCGTACTATAGCTAGTGGAGTTTTGGGTAGCGCTCTGAGCTGTTTGGTTATTGTTAGATTGTCTTGCTTTCGCATCTGACTGAGCAGTTTTAATGGCTTGAAAGACTTTGGTTTGCGAAGCATTGAGCCGTTGATTGTTCACAAAACTCAACCAAGATGGCGCAGCGATCGCACTAAGAATGCCTACCATAATCATGACTACCAGAAGCTCTAACAGCGTAAACCCAAGAGATTTACCATAGCGATCGCGATGTTTTGAGTATCTGCTTTTAGATTTCAAGGGTTGGAGATATTTTTTGAGGATATGCGGTAAATTTCCTAAAAAATAGCCAAATTTGATTAGTAACAATCTTAAATAAGTTCCTAAATTATTAAAGTTGAGCATGGTTCTTTTCCCTGAAGTTAGCTGAAATGACTATTGCTTAATGCCAATGGCGCTGCGACCGAAGGCTCGTACATCTACAACTGGGAAAAATGGGGTATTGGTCGATGTTGGCGTACGATTAGACAAGGGAACTCCCAAACGAGCAAGGGCATTACCCCTTAGATAAACTCTGGCAGTAACGCTTTCAGGCGCTACACAGGCATAGAAACTACTGAGATTTGATGGATTTGTTACTGTACTTGCGGTAGATGAAAAGTCAGCAGGGACTCTTTGTGTTACCGCTCCAGTAAGGTTGGAAGCGGATAGGGGATTGGGATTTCCTACACCTACGGAAGGATCGTCACAGTCGGGATTGGTAGTAGTAGTTACTCCTGAAATAGTAATATTCTTGCCGATTGGAACGTTAATGCCAGCCGAGGCAACCGCCGTAGAACCCGTACCTGCGGCATTGCTACCACCGCCTTGGTTAGTCTGATATTGCGTATCATCCATGAAATCTACTAAAGCTACAAACGGATTTGTATTAAAATCATAATAATCAAATTTTTTGAATGCAGAGGCTTGAGAAGAGAGGGTACCAGTGCCAGTAAAACTTATTCGGAGAAAACCTTTATCGGGAACGATGAAATAACCACTACGGTCTTGCTGAACAGTAGAAGTAATCAAAGTCGAGGTAACAGGTGTAATTGTAAGAGGTGTACCTGTTGCTGCAGCTCCTGCTCTATTTACTGCGGTGGAGGTTGGACAGTTGCCAGAAGTATCGGAAATCGAACCACCAGTACTGCAATACCAAACATAGCCATCTTTAAGCTCCCATCTCAAAATTCGCGCTGTATTTGACCAAGTAGAGCTGTTCAAATTTGCGTCGCTTTTAAGATAATAGGCAACCAGCGAATTTGTATAGTTAGCCATACCATAGGGAACTTGATAAGGGTTTGTAGCTGCATTACTTGAGGTGCAATTAGTTAAAGCCGTAGTTGGGGGGACGCTTGTTGGATTGTCCTTATAGGGCATACAGCCAAGAATTTGCGACCCACTTGTAGCATTAGTGTAACTTCGAGTTGAAGAGGGATCGTAATAATAGCGTTTCCAAAAAACTAGGACTGGCGTACAACCATTGTTTGCGTTACATTCAGTGCTAAGGGTTCCTCCATCGGCGATCCCTTGTCTATGGGGAAGTTGATCATTGATAGCCGCGAGCGCATCAGCCCCATATATGTAAGTAGCCTCTTGAAGGTCGTCAGCAATATAGCTTATGGCAGCTTGTAATTCTTCTTGAGCGTTGGATTTCGCGGTTTCTTTGCGATCGCTATCCAGCACGCCCAACAAAAAGCTAAGAAGCGTGACCACCATCAGCGCTGCTATAAACGATGCAACTAATAGTTCGAGCAAGGTGAAACCAGATATCGATGCTCGCCGATGCTTTCTCAAGAATGGAGGATTTGGCGATCGCGATATTCCTTTGCGCTGCCGAGATAAAAAATTTTGGAGAAGAGTTTTCACAGCATAGACTCCTTTGCTTTACTAATTTGAGCCAATACCAGTTTGGATATTGTTAAGGTTGGTAGCATTCACGGTTGGTAATATCTGTGATCGCATGGTCACAATGGGGCAATTGCGAGGGAGTGGATTGCCAAAGGATGAAGCTGATCTAGAACAGTTAATTCCATCAGAACCAGTTCCCGTCGCAAGGGTCAAACCACTATAGAGAGCATCAGCACGATAGACCCTCACCGCCAGCCAGAATCCTTGATTTTTCAAATCTGTAGAAGCCGTAGCTACTGTATTGAGTGGACCGCTTCGCATCGGCTGGATAAAAAAGTTTTGGGGATCACTATAAAAGTTTTGTGGGTTGGCACTACTATAAGCATTGCCATTCGGAGAAACACAAATACCTGGTACAGTACCTCCAGGGACATTATTAGCGATATTTTGGCAAGCCGTACTACTGAGCGGAAAAGTTGTTATTGTAGGCGCGACAATTGTCTCAAAAGTATATTGAGCTTGGGCATTTCCTGAGGTAGCAGAATTGTTGTCTCGAACTAAATTGCTGGGGAATTTGGTCGTATCAATCACTCCGCCTCTCACTGCATCAATGTACGATCGCGCGGCTTGAGTTGCCTGATCGACTCGTCGCGAATTAATTCGTGCAGAAGTCGTAAGCGCAACCATCGGTGTAATTGCCGCAATTAAAATGCCTACAACCGCCACCGCGACGAGGGATTCAAGTAGCGAGAATCCCGATTCGGAATCGGTTAAATAATTAGATCGCCCGTTCTTGAGGAGATTAGCAAGATTACGAGCGATCGCGATCATCGATACTTTGTGCATAGTTACGTGCGTAATAATTTGTGAAGTTCGATTGTTTCGATTGTCTATAGCTCGAAAATTGAAATTGCCCATAACCCACCATCTTCCAAGAATGAGAATGATAATGCAGAATTTTAAAAAAGTCTTTAATTAATTTGTATTTTAATTGGATTTTAATTGGATTGTATTTAGTAAAGGTGAGAAATAATTTATTTCACCACCTTTACATTATTTGCTGGCGATCGTTACTTGTAGACAATACTGGGAGTGTCAGCGGCAGTCTTACTGCCAAAGGTTGCGCTGTTGCTAGATGCAAGTGTGTCGCAAACTGCGCGGCGATCAGTTCCTCTCAAGACTCTCTTAACATACAGAGTAGGATCTGTGCCCAATCTCTCAGGCAAGCCAGCATTAACTGGCGAAGTGTTGGGGCTAGTCGCGGTCGGATCGGTCGGCTCTAAGGCGCATAGTAGCGATTGCAGCCAAGGATCGTCACTATTGACCTCTCTAAAAAACTCATTGGATCCGGGGATTGGGACTGCAAAGCGCTGGGCAAAGAGATCAGGTTGCTGAGTTAGTAGACCCACATCATAGCCCCAGAGACGAATCGGTGGTGAATAGTAAGGAATGTTTAGTGCAATGTTAGTTGTCGATTGATAAGACAGATCGAAACCGCTCATACCACCATTTGCTAAGTTAGCCACAATGGGTTGGGCTGGATTGATAAATATCGTTTTGATATCACCATAAACGACTCCATTACCATATTGCCCGCTACTACTCTGAACCGATGGCGATGTTGGTGAGAAAGGAGCAGTTGCGTAAGTGCTTCGAGCGTTTTGAATGAATCCACCAGATATTTTGAGAGGAACCTTGGTCCAGTTCTCAAGGAAACGCACAAAGTTTGCCAATCCGCCACCAGTTTCAGCCGAGGAGACCGTTGTATTTGGACTTACTCCAGTCCTTGCAGCGCCAATCGTACTAGAGGTTGTATAACTCACGCCTTTTCTTGATGGGGATGCACCAGCAACAAAGTAAGCATTGACCTCAGTTTTGGTCGGACGAATCGTCCATTGCCCCGCCGTAGAGGAAGGCAACCCATTAGTACCAGTGAAACTTGAGTCAATCTGAGCGATTACATTGTTTGGAGTGGTGACATTGGGGAAGTGGACTTGGAGTACGGGTTGGAGTGCGGGTTGATTTACCTGCGTCATGGCAGTCATCAGCGTTTGGTTACTAATGAGTGCTTGATTTGCATAAAATCCTAAGAATCTTACGCCTCGGAAGGATGTGTTGCCATCTAATACCGCGATTTCGGTAGTATTGTTTGCAGTAGCACCGCCGTTCGGCATTGTACCGATAAAGTTACCAGTAATTACATTAGGTAGACTTGGAGTGCCCGAAAACGTTAGGTTGACCGCACTTAAAAAGGTTCCAACAGCCCCGCTAGATATAGTTACTGGCGAACCGCCTAGGGTAGTTGATAGTTGGAAAGTAGTGCTTGAAGAAGGACTTGCAGGTATGACGTAGTAAGGGATTCCTGCTGTTAATCCTCCTGAAGAAGTGGATGCGAATACTGGCTTCCCAGAACTGAAAGCATTAGCAGTTGGAATAGTAATTGTATTGGCAGATACACTTGTAATAGATTGACTGGAACTAGTTCTGGGGAAGACCCAGAAAATATTATTAGGATCGACTCCATCTAAGTTCACGCGGAAGCTATTAAATACAATGTCTTCGGCTGAAGAAGCCATCATGATGAAGACTGGGTCGGGACCACGACGGATGCTGGTTGGCGTACAAGTACTATCAGCAGCAGAATCGTTAATATTACCTGTATAAGTTGGATTGGCGCAGTTAGCTCTAAAGGTCAGCGTACCCGAAAGAGTTCTGGTACCAGCGATCGCCGTACCAAGATTACTCAAGTTATAAACGTGAACCTTATTATTGGCGTAGGTGTTTTGCGCTCTCAAGGATAGATTGATGTTTCCACTGAAATTTCCAGAACCAGCAGAAGTTAGAATTAGAGGGGACGTACTCAAAGATGTTAGCGGCGCACCCCCCATAGTTAGCGATAAATTAAAGGTCTGTGGCAAGGGTGAGGTCGCACTAGAAGAGGCTGTCGCCGCAGTTACATCGCGAACGTAGTAAGTCATATTGGCGGTCAATCCTCCTGGAAGACCTGAGCCAGACAATACTACTGGCTGATTATTTACCAAGTTATGTCCTGCAGATACCCTGAATGTACCTGTCGCAAGGTCGGCTGCATTTAAGGTGAAAGCGTTCTCACTATAGATTCCGTGGTTCAACGGGCGCTTATCGGTGGCGGTAGTGGGGATCTGAGTGGTGCTGTTATATCCATTGCTATTAGTCGTATCAAGTTGTACGGGACTACTATTATCAGGCAAGCCTACAAACTTGTTAGCTCCAGTATTTCCTGGAATGAATTGAGTGCTGAGTAAACCAGTACCACCCGTCAAAGCTCCAGCAGTGCCACCGTAAGTATTACTACCCATGAAGTTAGCGATCGCTAAACTAGCTGTATTCGTTCCATTCGGGCAAGATCCACCGGATATATTGTATTGGGGTGTAGTGTTACCATATTGATCTTTGAACACTTTGTTCACGGATTGGTAAGCGCTCGACATGCCAGTTCCACCGCATACTGCATAGGTAGTTGCGGGAAAAATAGAGCCTGAGGTATTTCCACTACTGTTGTTGTCGCTAGGGAAATGGGGGTTATAGGGAAGGTTAAGGTTGAGGAGGTTGGTTGACCCAGAGGTTGTCGTGCTGCTGCCATAAGTAAAGGTTTGTGATGTGCAACGAGCATCTACGAAACCAGTGGTTGAGTCAATACAAACAGTGTCGGGTAGCATCAACCTACCCATCGAATTCAGATTTGCTTTTAATGTATCGGAGCCACCAAAAGGACCACCCCCGATCGAAGGAAAGCTCAAGTTATTGATGAAGAGGTTGTTAGTGTTATAAACAACTCCACTACCCTCTCCTAGCCAGTTACCGTTGCTATAGGCTGAGCGATACCATAGAGTTCTATTCGCAGTTGGTGGCAGAGAAGTACTCATTTGTGAGTTGCTACCATTGCCAGCATTGGTGTCAGTCAAGTCACCAGGCAACATCGGAATCTCGCCTAAGGTTTGAGGTGAAGGCGGGATTTCAGGGAAAATCTTATTATCCCTACTTGTAGCAGGTGTTTGGCTATTGTCTAAACTGTTGAGAGGGAAAATCTGAAGCAGTCCAGATCCCGCGGTAGTGCCATTGATTGCAGTACCAGTGGGACTTGTGGCAAGTTGGAATGTGTAAGGTTGATAGGTGCCGCTTGTGCCGCCCGAATTAATAACGTAATAAGTAGTAGTACCTGCAGTGAATGGAGCTGGTAAAGCACCGCTACTATTGACCGTTAGAATCACTGGCTGACCGTTTAAGAAGTTATTACCAGTTGCCGTGAAGTAATCGGATGCGGTATCGAAGCTGAATGTAAACCCATTTCCCCACACGTATTGCCCGATCTGATTACCACTATTGCCGTTCCACGATGGTGAAGTAAATACGCGAGGATAGACATCGGAAGATGAATGGTAAAACGGATAGGCAGCAGCAGGTGGTGAAATTATCGAGAGAGGCATACTCGACCCCGCATGGGTGCTGCTCATGCGAGTGGGCATACTTGCTGTTGCATGAGTGCTACTCAGTCGGGCGGGCAAGCTCGCAAATATGGGTACGTCAGGTAGCGAGTTGTTGATTACCGGAGTCGGAGTTGTAGGTGGTGTTGTTGGTGTGGGAGTTGTAGGTGTAGGTGTAGGTGCTGTTGGTGTGGGAGTTGTAGGTGTGGGAGTTGTAGGTGTGGGAGTTGTAGGTGTAGGTGTAGGTGCTGTAGGTGTCGGACAAGCTGCTGCTGTGGTTTTAGATCTTGGAGCGTCATCGTTGTTGTAGGAGGTATTTGTAGCACTTGGACTACCACAAGCAGGAGCCGCGGGAGTAGGAGGAGTAACGTTGGCATTTGTACTAATCGTCCCAACCCGATAGGACGATGCATTAGTACTTTGAGCGCTACCTGTGGAGAGATTTCCATAGCCAGTGGTTCCAGTCGCGTAAGTGACATTGGAACCAGCGAGGTTATCGATACTGAGTCTAAATTGTTCGGTGTTATTTTCGTTAGCACTATCGCGAACGACCAGAACGGAGAGTACTTTGGTGTCGGGGTCGTTACCAGGATCGGTCGGTCCATTCCACGCAATGACCGTGCAATACTGCTGGAGCAACGATGTTGTTATTGTTTTGTCAGGACATTGAGCGCTTTCGGGTGCAACGCTTTGAGCGCTAGTCGCACCTGCTCCCAAGCGCGGGTATGGACTGCCAAAAAGTACGTTTACAGTGCCCGTGCCAGTTGTCATGCTTAGATTGACTGGAGTAGTACCATTAGTGGTTGTCCCGTTATACAAGCGGTTGATGTAATCGACTTTAGTATTAGTATTCCCATCGGTAAATAAGGGGAATGCATCGCCAACATCACCTGGAACCGCCTGAGTTGTGTAGTTACCACTGGGGAATGGATACAGCGTAACCTTCACCCTTACCTGTTGACCTGAACCCAAGAGCGATCGGTTGTTGAGTTTGACACCAAAGTCAAAGCGCTTGTAAACGGCGTTGTTAGTACTTCTACTGCCAAAGTCAGCAGTATTCGCGGCAGTCGCTGCTAATACTCCACTACCACCAGTGTTATTGTCATAACCGTTAGCACTGGTAGCAGTAGTACCAGTACCAGTACCAGTACCAGTAACGTTACCAAGTGCACCAGTTGCTGTTGTGTCGGGAGGTGTTCCCTGATATCCCTGACCGACTCCAGGTGTAGTTGTACCCCAGTTAACAGATGGTAGAGTAGTCGTGCCTAACTGATACTCTAGCGTTCCACCAGTATTTTGATTTCCTCTTCTTCCTTCAACAAGAGTTAGATCGTTACGTTGGTAGTTACCCGAACTATCCACATAGCCCAGTTCGACTGATACTCCCGAATCCCCGCAACCTACAGTTCCATAGCTACTTTTATTATTAATATTAAAGGGTGTACCTAACGATCCCATGATCATTGGGTAGGTATAGCCTGTAGCAAGATTGCCATTATTTACACCGATGGGTAGCGGCCAAGACTGGTTGTTCTGACCAGGGCAATTGCCAGCAAAAATCAGTTGCTGGTTGCCATCTTGGTAAATATCGTCGTAACGAAGGAATGACGGGCGACGTGCGTAGCGGAAGTCACTCAGAGCAATATAGCGAGGTGCACCTGCTGGTGTAGAGACACTATTAGCCCCCGCCAACACCGTAATGTCGGGTAGAGTTGTCGTACCCGCGCCAGCCTTAACCCAATCCGAGAAAGTACATTCGGTAGAAGGGATTTTGCGGCAGATCTCCATGCCATATTCGTTAAAGTTAATGCGCCGCTGCACGGGCGTAACGCCATTAGCGTTATAGCTAGCCATATTGCCATTAACTGGAGTCGACGAATTGGGCGATCCCATCCAAGTATTGCTAGTCGTACCCGTACCGAGATCGGAATTGAGCGGAGTTAACCAAGCCGAGCTAGTTAAGAAATTGTTATTGAAGAAGCCATTGCGACGCAAGTTGAGAACGTAGCTACTATCCTTTAAGGTGTCGCTGTTATATAGAGAAGGATTTAACTGGGACTGCCAGTTGATGCTGGTAGAAGTATTGGCGTTATTGCGAAGGTCAAAGTCGCCATCGGTGCGATAGCCATCGCGGAAATTAGCAGATAGAATTGTTACTGCATCGGCTAAAACCGTCGTAGCTCTCCATTCGTCCCCATTAGTACAGTTTGTATTGGAACCAGGTCTGCAAGCAAAGTCTCCATTTAGCTTGTCAGCTGCCCCATTATTTGCATGGCGAGTGTAGAAGTTGTTCCATACATTAGTGAGTTCCGTTGCTGTGGGCGGATTGGACAGGGTTTCATTGAGTAACTTCGTAAACTCTTGCTGAGTATGCTTGTTAAATCCAGGAGTGGCGGTAGTGCTCAAAGGATCGTACTGAGCCTTGATATAAACTGGATTGTTGGAAACTAGGGTCATTCCCTTTTCGCCTTGAGTAGCCGCAGTCCAAGGATAGCTAGCGTAGGTGGTTTCCGAAACTGGAAGGCTACCGTCAGCATTGCCGAGGTTGCTAGTTTTGAGAGCGCTACGCCACAGACGCAGACCATTTATCAGCCGAATGCCATTGGGCTTGCGGGTGGGATCGAGGAGAAAGTCTGTAGAGCTGAGGCTGCTTTGATCGCTGCTGAGTGTTGTGGTTGGATTGCCAGATGCATCGGTACTGTAATAACTCAAGTCAGGTAGTGCATCTTCGCGGGTAGCGTAGACAACGCCACTATAGGGAAGCAAAAAGTCAGTAGCAACACCCGTAGCATTGATCGTACCTGTAACAGTAGAACCACGCATCCGATCTAGATCCATATCGGTGGTGCGGATTTCGAGAGGTTGGCGTTGCTCGATCTCTAGATCGTAGATATCGCCGCGATTTTTAGTAGCCGCCGTGCCAGTAGCGTACAGACTACCCGTTGAAGTGGAATTGTTTCCGTTAGCACCTTCGGTAAGGGATTCGTTGCGGTTGAGAGATTTGACTTCTCGACCATCAAGAAATGCAGCTTCTCTAAAAGTGCCGTGCGGTAACTGAATCCCTGAAATGGGAGATGCGGGAGTGCCAGTCGCGAGAGTGAGAGAACCATCAAGAATTTGCAACGCGCAAAGGTTGGCATCGAGGGTTGATTGTTGTGGCAATGTGAGTTTTGCTGCCGCTGCGGTGGTGACAGCCTGCGTGTAAACGATCTTTTTAAGTACGGCACGCAAATTGGGATTTACAAAGCGACCGTTCGGGAAGATGAGATTGGCTTGATAGGCAAGACGATCGCCGAGATTGGTAGTACTATCGGCAGGATTTCTAGCCCCATCCTTAAATTTATAAATATTGGAGGGAGAGAGAGTTGCGCTGACCGTACTGAGGGTGTTGTCATAAAACATCCCTAAATTGGGATCGTATTTAATATTAGTGAAGGCTACAGTTGTGTCAGAGGCAGTTTTGCCAACTTGATAGACTAAGCCATTATCCGAGCGTCCGTTAGTTGCACCATTCCAAGGAGCTGTCGATGCATTTTTGGCAGTAGTAGGATTGGTGGGATCGTAGTAACTGCTGACGCAAGCGATCGGTCTTTGGTAAGTCGTTGGCGCACCAATTGCATTGTAAGCACTGTATTTATAGTAATAGATTGCCGAGGCTCGCATTTGCAGATCGCCTTTACGACTATCCGCAGAGTTACCACTCGTCATGGGCATGGAGTCCGGCCAGACGACATAGTTACGAGGTGCTGGATCGAATGTCGTGGTATCGCTTGCAATGGCAGGTGCGGCGTAATAGGTTTGCTTGTAAGCGTGATAGGGATCGTCAAGACTAACTGTGGGATTGTCTATAGGCTGTCCGTTCCATAACGGAGCGCTAGATTCATCTACGTTGACTGTAGTTGTGTTGTCGACAACTCCCGTAACGAAGCGCGGTAGAAAAGTTTTATCGGTGCGACGGCTATAGATACCAGCATTGGTAATTATCCTAATCCCACCAGTCGTGGGTGAAACGTTAGCGGTAGTAACGGTTGGATTAGTAGGATCGGTAATGGTCGGGTCGGTAGCAGCCGATAGTTCCCAAAAACCGCCACGATCAGTTACCCCTAGATTGCTGAGAGGGATTGCCTGAGTATAGCGATAGCGCTCAACCGATCCAGCGGTACTTTCATTCGGGTCGTTCCAGAAGACTGATGAATCTGTGGAGATGTAGTTTTGCTGGGAACCGCTAACATACCCCAGAATGTTGGTACTGGGATTTACGTAGAGCCAGTAAGCGGGTAAACCATTACCAACCAATATGCGATCGCCTGCCATTCTCTCGCTATTAGCCGCCACATAGCTGGGATCGCTTGCGGCTAAACTGAGGCGATTAGTTATTCCCGTCGGACGTAGTAGGGTAAAACCGTTAGCTGCATCATAGATGGTTCCCTTTCCATCAAAACCAGCACCAGTGGATAAGCTATAGTTAGTCAAACTCTTGCCAAAGTTGGTATTGGCGAAGCTGGGTAACATCCAAGAGACGGGAGGTGCTAAATCTGGAGCGTTGGGGAATCCAGGAACGGCAATTTCTGTTAGTAAAGTGGATGGGACAGTATCTGTCCCCTTAAAGGGCACTTCACGGAACGATACCTTATGGATGCGGGCTTTGAAATAGGTCTGATAGGCAGAAACCCTAGCGGCATCGACTTCAGTCTGAGAGGATAACGCCCCATCTAGAATCCTACTAACTAGATCGGTTTGAACGGAGGTAGGATCTTGTTTATTGGCATAGTTGAGGTTGCTAGTGCTAAAGCCTGAGGGTAAAGGAAAACTAACTGTAACGGTTCCTCTTCCATCTGGACCACTAATAGCATCATTTACCAGCAAGTTAATGCGATTGTTAAAAGCAAAATCGTTAAGTGCTAGATCGGAGCTAAGATTTCCAGCTGCGTTAGGATCGACACTCTGATTGGTTTCATTGATTAGTTTGACACCTCCTGCGGTCGTGTCGGGCGGTTTGCCTGCACCTAAAAACAGGTGTACCTGTACGTTACCCGTAGCGCTTGATGTCGTTCCAGTTTTGTCTGGAGAGAGGGTTGTGGTGTCATTATTCAGGGCATCTCCTTCAACAACGTTACCCGCGATAACCATCTGGCTATTTGATTCTGTGTAATAACAAGAACCGAGTAAGTTAGGATTTGAAGGGTTATCTCCCGAACTGCTAACTTGATAGAAGGTAATATTACTATTGCTTGATGCACCTACCATCAGGTTGCCAGAACTGTAAATCCGCCCGTTGATGCGGAAAGTTGCTACGTTAACCAGTTCCGTATCGCCTTCAAAGAAAACAGCATTATTGTTTTGAGGCGATCGAGCCCGATCTTGTTGAAGTTCTACAGCAGCGATCGATTTTGGCCCTGTATAGA
Source organism: Pseudanabaena sp. UWO310 (assembly GCF_006861605.1). Classification (NCBI taxonomy): domain Bacteria; kingdom Bacillati; phylum Cyanobacteriota; class Cyanophyceae; order Pseudanabaenales; family Pseudanabaenaceae; genus Pseudanabaena; species Pseudanabaena sp. UWO310. The sequence goes on from NZ_SELU01000009.1 coordinate 43,620, forward strand.
CCTCATATAGAGCTTTTTGTGATGCATTAGAAGGAAAACTTGCCGTATCTGTAATGGGTACGGTAACAGCATATACAAAGAAAGCTTTACGGAGCTTATTGTCTCCAGAGGATGACCAACCTCCATTACTAGCAATATTTGTCAATCCTCCAGTGGAAACGCAAGCGCCCGATAGAGTAGTTTCATCCATTGGTAGGGCTCTGGACTCAATAGGAACGATCGGGCGATCAGTTATAGATGGAGGACGAGCTCGAAAAAGAATACTGTATAGACCATACGAATCAAACTTACCATTATTATCGGTATCTATCGGGAATTTCCATGCAGTCGATACATACTCCCGATTCTCGATTTTGTTGCCAGTAGTGGTGGTCGTTACACTAATATTACCATCGGGTTTGGAGGTCGCTGTACCCGCATTAGCACCAGTACCAGGCGTTAAGAAGTCGTAAACAAGTTGTAAGCGAGTCTCATCAGGTAATGTATATTTACCGCTATCGGCGGACATTACAGTGTCAAGCGTGAGTTCTGGCGGTGTGGTACGCGGTAAATTAGTATCGCTTAAGAGAGCGCTAATTTTAGCGCGAGCGCGGTCTAAAACGGGCGTTGACGCACTTCTAAAGACCTGCTCTGCACGTGAATTGGATGCACTTTTTGCACGTTCCGAGGTTCTCGCAACCGTCGTAACCACTAATAAAGTGACAATTAAAGTTACTAAGGTCACAGTTGGTAACACAAAGCCGGCTGCGCGACCTTTCTTTTGCCCCTTTGATGCTCCTAATAATTGCCGTACAAATCGACGACTGATACGAATAGGACTGCCGATTTTATTCAGCCATTTTCTTAACTTGGCGATAAACTCGGCAAAGAAGCGATTGATTTTTCGGCTTTGTTTGGAATCAGACATAACTTTTACCAACCTGACTGCAATATATTACCCAAGCAAGTTACAAAAGTTACAAGTATTTTAATTAAGAGTCTAAAAATATGCAAAATTGTTCATGGTTAGGCAGATCTGCTAATTAAATTCCACAATCTATAATCTATTTACATAGCTTATTTATAATAATTTCTAGATACAATACTAGACAAAAGGTACGAGCAAACCCTTACAAATAGGAATTTGCCATTATGATGCAAAAATCAGATATGCAAAACACTCAACCAAGATTTGCTACTTTCGATCCGCGCTATGGTTCAAAGATTATAGTCACTTCCGAACCAATTACTGATGATTGGCGACGCTGGATCGCTGATAGCAAGCTTGCAGGGGATGATGACAGCCTAATTATGCAACGTCTCGTTGCACATGGCATTAGTCCTAGTGCTGCTCGATTAGAAGTGAGTTCTCTAGGAAAAAACCCATATTTTCAATCAGGCTATAAATTCGTACAAATACTCAAAAAAATAGAGTCTCACGCAAATATTCTGGCTGATCTGGCATCTCTTTCGCCCAATTCACTCAAGATTGAAAATAGAGATAGTATTTCACGAGCCGATTTTCTTGAAAATTATTACACTAAAAATATTCCTCTTATCCTGACTGGTATTACTAAAAACTGGTCTGCGCTCTCTTTGTGGAATCCTCAATATTTGCAAGATCGGTTCGGACATGTCGAGATAGAAGCGCAAAGCGATCGCAATAGCGATCGCTTATACGAAATTAATATCGATAAACACCGTCGCAAAATGCAAATGACTGACTACGTGAATAACGTAATAAATGGTGGTGCTACGAACAACTACTATATGGTGGCAAACAACGGCAATATCCAAAAAACAGCTTTGCGCAGTTTGTTAGACGATATTGAAGTGTTTCCCGAATATCTCGACCCGCAAAAAATTGATGGCAACTGTTTCTTCTGGTTCGGGCCAGCAGGAACGATCACTCCTTTACATCACGATCCTGTTAATTTGATTTTCGTACAAGTATACGGTCGCAAAGTTTGGAAGATTATCCCACCGTACTATACCCATTTGATCTATAACTATCGAGGTGTCTTTAGCGAAGTAGACTGCGAAAATCCCGACTATGCGAAGTATCCTTTATTTCAAAAAATCCCAATTATTGAAGTGACTTTACATCCCGGAGATGCCATATTTATGCCTGTAGGTTGGTGGCATGCTGTCAAGTCTCTTGACATCAGCATCTCCATGTCTTTTACCAATTTTGTGTTTCCCAACCAATATGCATGGGAGTATCCGTCAATTACCAATTAATGATGCAATGCAAGCTCTGCTTAGGGTAAATATAAAGGCGGCGCGAAGCGCCGCCTTTATATTTTATTAGTTAACGTGAGTTCGGGATAATTTGAAACGGGATTTGAGAAATAGTTTGTGTATCAAATCCTTTTTCAAAGCCCAAAAGTAAAAGCCTTGCTTATCAAGGCTTTTACTTTTGGGCTTTGAAAATTTGTTAGCTTAATCCGAACTGACGTTAGTTAAATAAATTTAATCTTTTTTGCGGCATGAAGACATGTTTTCAATAGTACAAATCCTTCTTTAATATGATGAATATTGGATTTACCATAAGTACGGGGAAAATAACGGACGGGGATATCCATGATCTTTAATCCTAATTTGGCAGCCCCAAAAAGCAGATCGAAATCCCCAAACGGATCGAAGTCTCCAAAGAAATCGCGATTTCTTGCCAATCTTTGATAATTTTGGCGTGAAATCGCTTTTGTCCCACATAGAGAGTCTTTGATTTGAGTATTGAGTAAGTAAGACAGCAAAAAGGCAAATATACGATTGGCGATACGATTGAGCCATGGCATAGTTGCTTTGCTAAGTGGATAAATAAGACGACAGCCATTTGCAAATTCGCAAGTACCTGAAGCAATCGCCTCAAAAAAATATACTAAATCTCTAGGTTGTACTGTTAAATCTGCATCCAAAATTATTAATACATCCCCTGAAGCCCTTTCAAATCCTTGCCATACAGCATTCTTTTTACCATCACCAGATTGCTTATATGCTGCGATCTTGAAGCGATCTCTATATTTTTGCTGAACTCGCAAAATCTCATCCCAAGTTCCATCGGTCGATCCTCCTTCAACAAAAATAATTTCTGTGTCGCTCCCGATTTGAGGCATATTGGTGATGCAGGCTTCAATATTTCCTTCTTCATTACGTGCAGGAATAATTACCGAACAGGTGCAAGGAGATGAAATCTGAATAATAGGACGCGCAATAATATGCTCGTTTAAACAAAATTGGTTGAATAATGGTAGTGGTGCAATTACACTATTCGCAAACCACGAAATTAATGGAATATTTTTGGGTAATAGCAATCTTTTACTATGGCAGACAACTTCAAACTGACAGAGATGCAAGAGATTGGCAACGTCACTATAGCTCAGCCAATTGAGTTGAGGTAAAGGGTTTCTTTGTCCAATTAAAGAAGCAATCTTTAGAATAATTTCCCAACTAGGGTTATGTAAAGTTAAGATTAATCGGGTTGAAGGTTGACATGATTGATGTAAGTTTTTGAGTGTCTGGGTAATATCACTGAGGTAGCTAATTGTATTTGCCATCAAAATATAGTCAAATAAAATATCTGATGAACGAAATTCTTCAGCATTGGAGATTATAAAATCTAAGCGTGGGAAGTTAGATCGAGCTTGCTCTACTGCTTGCGCATTTTGTTCAATCCCTAAACCATAGCTTGGTTGTAAGGAATTAAGTAAATAGCCAAGATTTGAGCCGACTTCTAAAACTTTATGTTCTTCCCGAACAACAGATTTATAAAAATTTTCGATGTCTCGATAATAATAAAGATTGAGATTTCGCCATTTTTGGAGACTATTACGATAAGAAATATCCATGAATCAACAGCCTACTTCAACGACAAAAATTTCTGAGATGGATAAGAATGATTTTTACTCTCACCCAATCTACATTAATCAGCTTAAACCTGAAGTTATCAACTTTATCGATATAGGGGAGGGATTGCAGGTAATTGTGATTAAACAGGAGCATGAGATCTCAATAATTAGTGACATATGTCCACACATGGGAGGCTATGTAAGTCAGGGTAAATATTGTGCTAAGTCTCAGACATTGCAATGTCCTTGGCATGGCTATATTTTCGATCTGGCTACAGGTGTTTTTAAAGAAAATCCTAATGAAGTTATTTGGGATAAACTTCGCTATCCAACCGAACATTTTAAGCCAAACACAACCCCAAAATATAAGCTTAATAAACTTGAATATGAAATCGATCAAGATAAAATTTACATCCGCAGACAACCAAAATCTGGCATACCAAAATCTGCCATATAAGTACATTAGTATATCTAAAGCATAAAGCCAGAACCTGCATCGCCCCCTGCGCGTGCGGCGCAGATTTTTAGGTTTTAAGTTTATTTATGCTTAGCCACTTAAAAAAATCTAAAAAAATCTAAAAATAGTTTTAGTAAATGATCCATAAATTCTCATTAATTTACGAGTTAGACGCACCGATCGCGATCGCTGTTGCTGCGTATCTGGATAGCGAACATTATATTTTTTTACATAAAGACTATACAGATAAATATGAAGTTCTTTATCATGAACCTCATAGTAAAGTGATCACCGTTCGCCAAACATGGAAACTTTTTGGAATTAGCATGGGACAGGTTTATAAGTGCGAATATATTCCGCCAGCCGAATTCCGAAACTATGATGTCAAGCCTTCCCCTTGGTATGTTCCCAGCATTCACCATCTCATATCGGTAAGTACAAATCTGCAATACTTGCCAAGTTCTGAGAAAGACACAACGATTAGTATTCTCGATGTTGAGATAAAACTACCTTTTTGGTTGTATCCCTTAAGATATATGATTCAAAAAGGGATAGAGAAACTTAAAGTTGAGAAGGATGCAGAAGATATGGAAATGATCTACCGCCGAGAAAAGTTATTTGGAAGGGGCAATAACTCAGTATATCTTGCAAATCATCAGTTCATGTTGTACAAAGATGATTACGTTAAATACTATGGAAACTCTTCATAAAAATGTAGAAAAAAATCAATAAAAGTACAGATCAATAAAAGAAATAGGGCTGTCAATGCTCGTAACATTCGATTTTCAATTGGTAAGAAGTTTATTTAAAAGGCTTACTAATTTGGTCTAGAGATCCATATTTGGGCAATAATAGAGGTGAAGATTTTGCGATCTTTGCAGCTCGTCTTGTAGTTTAGTATGGGAAAATATCTATGAATCAGCTGGCTCCCGTAGTTGTAGCAAGTCCAGAGAATGGCAATTCCCAAGCGATATCACTTAAAGATATTGGGATTGTCTCGATTGCATTAATAGCGCAGTGTTTGTGGACGAGTATTTTTATCTCTACTAAAGTAGGTCTATTAAATTGTTTACCATCTTTAGTATTTCTGGGGATGTGGTACTGGTTTACCAAGTTGTCACTGGGCATTAAATATTCTCGGTGGTATTTTCTATTAGGTTTTTTGATAACATTGCGGTTGCCAATTACGATTGCTCCTCAATTAGAGTTTGTGAGTTGGATTCTTTATCTCAGTATCATCAGTTTAATTGGATATAAATTTTTTGAATATTTTAAGAATCGCCAGCAATTAATTGTTTTATATTTGGCTACCGCAATTATTCTCTTTAATTCTTTTACTCATTTATTTCTAGATTCCCCATTCACGTATTCTTTTCGACTTGCAAATCAACTACCTTCTAACTATATAACAGGACAGGACAACAATCTTACTTGGGAATGTTCCTATGAAGGTTCTAATTTGGCTGTTCATTGCGACACACGTCATTATATTCCATCTGAAAAAATATTTTCAGAGCCTAATTATGATGCCAGCTTTTCCGTGTTCCTGAATCGCTTCTTTTATGGCTATCTCAATTCATTGGTGGGTGTTCAAGGACACCGCTGGTTTATGAGCTTTAGCCTCAATATATTTATTTGGATAAGTACTTGTGTTGCCATCTATCGTATTGCAGAAATAGCTAAACTTAGCGAAAGAGCGCAAAAAATAGCTATGCTTTGTTGCGCGTCAAGTTGGGGATTTGTGCATTTCGTTGCCCAACCCTCACCGCATATCGCGGCCTTTGCGAGCGCATCTATAATTCTCTGGGCAACTTTAGAATTAATCAGTGATGAACTAATTAATTACCCTTTATTAATCCTATTGATTGTCTCTGGTTCCTTGACTTATGATATTTATCCACTGATTCTAATCAGTTCTCTGCTATTTTTTATCCACAAACGTCTAATTTTCGGTGTTTCAATTCCATTGCTATCGATCTCGCTGAATGTATTTTGGAAATATATTTCACTTCAGCAGATACTTGGCACGATCGGCGATATTCAAAGCATTAGCAGCCCATCCAGTAATCTTACTTATAGCTTCCAAAATTGGGCTAAAGTGATTTTAAGTTTAAATTTTGGTCGATTCTGGCAGCTTTTATCCAATGGCTTTATGACATACCTATATGGGGGGATGATCCTTGGAACGATTGCTTCTACAGGATTGTTAATTTACCTAGCAATTAATAAAAAAGACGAACCTAACTATGACGATAATAAATTGCTATTTACGGTTTCTGCTTGCTTTTGTACGGTAATGTTAATTGCCATGTTTTTAGTAGCGGCACAGTCGGAAATATGGAGCCCAACGAAACTTATTCCTCGCTTTGCTTTTTATATTTATCCAGTTAATACTCTGGCGATCGCTTTTTTTGCTGATAAATATATCAATCGTTGGGGCTACGTTGCACCAATAGCAACATTTGTGGTAGCTAATTCAACCCTTATAAAACTTGCTTCGATATCAGCATTTTTTGAATATGGTCTAGTTGGATTATATTGGCAATAGATTTAGATTTATTAAAATCAAGCAGTTTTTAGATCATTACTTTTTAGATTCATCCAATTCTCTCTTTTTGGTTTGTTTTTTGTCATAACATGACTAGCGACAGCTAAAATGTTTGCTATATAGCACCAGTTTGTCTGTACAAAAAGAAAAAGGTTTGGATGGCAAAACCGATCGCTAAACTACTACCCGCAAAGGTTCCTAATACCGTCAAGCTGATTTTGGGCGATAATTCGAGATCTTTAATTTGTTGACCAATTAGGGTTATGGCGGCGGCGATCGCGCCGATTCCCAAACTGCTTAACCAACTGGTCGAAAACTGGAGGATGGAAACAGCGATCGCGATCGCGAGGGCGATGGTTAATGCCGTGGCAATTAGATCGTTAATGCTAAATTTTTTGTCTAGTTTGGGATCGTAGCGAACATCCCGAAAGCCAAACCAATAGAGTAAGAGACAGATACCCGCACCAATGAGAGCGTCAGTAGGATTGGATTTAATAAATATAGTAACGATGGCGGCAAGGGCGGCGATCAATCCTCCTAAACTTCTAGGCAAGGCAAAGACACCAACGACTGCTAACAAGAACAAAGCGCCAGCCGTCCAATATTGGTAGTCGTGCAGCAAAATTCTTAGGTAGCTACCTAGATATCCATAGGCGATCGCGATCGCAACTAGAGAAATAAATAGCCTAAATCCAACTTCAAACCTTCCGACCTTGAGTGCCATAAGATGCCACCTTTTTATTTATGCCAGCCTAAAAACACTATAAACATGCATCTATTGCTGATTGCTGAAACAAAGTATAGCAATCGATAGTTAAAGAAGATAGAGTTACTTGACTTAGGACAAATCACAACCCAAGAATTGAGTGGCGGCGCGAAGCGCCGCCACTCAATTCTTGGGTTTTATGTTCTAGTACAATTGGCTACAGCTCTAGTTATTTCGCTAAAAAGCGCTAGGTGCAAACCGCTATATCCCATAGGCTTAGGGAGGAATCTATCTTGCTAAAAATCAATCTAAAGGCGATCGCCAAGTCTGTTTGGCAAATGATCAAAGCGACCATCTTCAGGGATGTGGTGCTATTACCAGCCTTGGGTTTTGTAGGCATTATTCTCCTCTGGTGGTTAGTTGCCCTTTGGCGGAAGGAATTAATGCCTACCCCTATCGAAGCCTTAACTGCCAATTTAGACTATATTCTCAATCCATTTTTTCAACGGGGAGCGGGGAATTTAGGCATAGGATGGCTGCTATTAGCTAGTTTGCGAAGAGTTTTGATTGGCTTTGGACTAGGTGCTTTAGTGGCAATTCCCACGGGATTTTTAATTGGGATGTCTCGTCCCGCAATGCTAGCGTTGAATCCGATCATTCAGATTTTTAAACCAGTTTCTCCTTTAGCTTGGCTCCCAATTGCGTTGGCGATTTTTAACTTAGCCGATCCCTCCGCAATTTTCGTGATTTTTATTACTTCGCTCTGGCCAACAATTATCAATACGGCGCTGGGCGTATCTAGCGTTCCCAAAGATTATTTAGAAGTTGCAAGAGTTTTGGAAATGTCGAATTGGCGAAGGATTACGAAGATTATTTTGCCAGCGAGTTTACCCTATATTTTTACGGGGTTAAGGATTAGCTTGGGTATTGCTTGGTTAGTAATTGTGGCGGTGGAGATGTTGACAGGAGGAGTGGGGATTGGTTTCTTTGTCTGGGATGAATGGAATCGCCTAAACTTGAGTTCGGTATTTTTGGCAGTGTTGGTAATTGGCGTAACTGGTTTACTGCTCGATTATGGCTTAGGTTTTGTGCAAGTTTGGGTAACTCGTCGTCCAGCAACGGGAAATTTATAGTTTCAGTCACTTGACTGTAGCTATAAAAGTGTGGTCACACTTTCGTGAATTGGTATTATTACAATAATTTGAGGAATTAGTTAGCCATGAATTTGCCTCAAGACTGGAGTCGGCGAAAATTTTTACAAACTACAGGTGCTAGCATGTTTGGCACTGTGGTTTCTGGTTGCGCGATCGGCGATCGCCAACCCCGCCAACTCTCGGCGGAGGCTTTGGCAATGGAGCCTGTGGTGGATTCTAAGACCCTTGAGAAGCCTAACTTAACAGTTGGGTTTGTTCCTGTTAACGACTGCGCTCCCTTTGCGATCGCATGGCAAAAAGGATTCTTTCGCAAATATGGGCTTAATGTTACCCTCAACCGCGAAGCCAGTTGGGCAACCTCTCGCGACGGTGTAATTTTTGGTCGCTTAGATGCCTCTCCCGTCGTTTCTGGAGCCGTAGTCAATGCGCGTACTGGGGCAGAAGGAGCGCGGCACGCTCCCTTATGTGCGGCGATGACCATCCATCGTCATGGTAATGCGATCACGATGAGCCGAGCTATGTGGGAATCGGGGATACGACCTTGGCAAGAATATAATGGTAATCTATCCGCATTGGGCAAGGATCTGCGCCGCTTTTTTGAAAATTTACCACTGGAGCAAAGAGTTTGGGCAGTTGTGCTTAGCTCCTCAATTTACGAATACTTCGTGCGTTACCTAACGGCAGCGGCGGGGATTAGCCCCGATGAAGATTTCCGATTAATTGTCATCCCGCCACCGCAGATGGTTAATAATATGCGAATTGGGGCAATGCAAGCCTATATGGTTGCGGAGCCTTGGAATACGAGAGCAATTACGGGCAATGAAAATATTGGGTTTACCTTTGCTCAAGGGCGAGAGATTTGGCGCGGACATCCCGATCGCTTGCTAGGAGTGATGGAATCCTTTATTGAAGCAAATCCTAAAACATACCGTTCTCTCGTGAAAGCGATGATTGAAGCCTGCCAATATTGCAGCAATCCTAATAATCGGGAAGAAGTGGCTAAACTAATTACCGATCGCGCTTTTACAGGGGCGAAACCTAAACAAGGAGCGATCGATAGGTATACCCGTCCAGGCCTTGTGGGAGAATATAACTACGGTGGTTTCGATCGGCAGCAACGCATCGTTAAGAGTTTAGAAACGACCCTATTTTTCGATCTTCCATCAGAATTACAAAGCCAAGCCAACGACCATTCCACTTTCCTATGGCAGTCGGAATGTCTATGGCTGATGACACAAGCAGCTCGTTGGGGTCAAATTAAGGAAATCCCCAAAAATGCCGAACAGATTGCTCGACAAGCATGGAAAACGGATTTGTATCGACAGATTGCGGCGGAGATGAATATTAGTTGCCCCAAAGAAGATTACAAGCTAGAACCTGCGGAGATGTTTATCGATCGCCAAGCCTTTGATCCTAGCGATCCCGTGGGATACCTCAATAGTTTTGAAATTCGCTCAAATCGCCCCCGTTCGTTTGCTTTCCGTTAAGAACTGTCAACTTTTTCCTATTCATTTTCCTATTCATATAGATACAGTCACTTGACTTAGGACATAAACCCCAAGAATTGATTGGCGGCGCAAAGCGCCGCCAATCAATTCTTGGGGTTTATGTCCTAGTACAATTGGCGACAGCTATATTATTGATTAATCCTATGATGCATCCCGAAACCGATCCATCGATAACTAACTTCCTCGAAATTAAGGATCTATACAAATCCTATCGCAAATCCAATGGAGAAGAATATGTAGCTTTGAATGGGATTAACTTATCCGTGAGTGCAAGGGAGTATATATCCATCATTGGACATTCTGGCTGTGGTAAATCTACGCTCTTGCGAATTGTGGCAGGTTTAGAGAGACTAACCAATGGTTCCGTATGTCTAGATGGTCGAGAAATTCGCAAACCGAGCGCTGAGAGAATGATGGTTTTTCAGCAATATTCTTTACTGCCTTGGCTCACGGTACGCGAAAATATTCAACTTGCTGTCGATGAAGTCATGAAAACCGCATCTGCACAAGAGAAAAAGGATATCGTAAGCGAACATTTAGGTATGGTTAACCTTACGGCGGCGGCGGACAAATATCCCGATGAATTGTCGGGCGGGATGAAACAACGGGTAGGAATTGCCAGAGCTTTATCAATTCGTCCGAAAATGTTACTGATGGATGAACCCTTTGGCGCGTTAGATGCCTTAACTCGTTACAAGTTACAGCAGCAAGTACTTAATATTTGGGAATTACAAAGGCAGGCGGTGATTATGATTACCCATGATGTGGATGAAGCAATTTTTATGTCCGATCGCATAGTGATGATGACCAATGGTCCCGCTGCTAATATCGGTGAAATTCTATCGATACCTTTTCCGCATCCACGCGATCGCCTTGCGATTCGCGAAAGTACCGAATATTTTGAACTCCGCAATCATATCCTAGGCTTTTTAGATCGCTACTTTACCCATGATGAATAACTTAAAGCCCAAAAATAGAATGACGGCGCTTTGCGCCGTCATTCTATTTTTGGGCTTTAAGCTGAGCCTGTACCGACCGCATAGCAACCAGCACAGGCTTTTAGATTAGCCACTTACTATACCCGTTTTGCCAGATTCCATAATTGGATATACCCAATGGGGACGCATCAGCATGACGGTATCGATGACGTGAATGATTCCATTATCTGCTTCGATGTCTGCGGCAATGACTGTCGCATTATTTGCCTCAAAGCTCTCATGGGAAATATCTAGATCGATTTGAGAACCCTCTAGCGAAATGAGAGACTTAACGCCAATTAGATCTTCTCTTTTATATTTGCCTGATACGACATGGTAGGTCAGAATGCGGGAGAGTTGAGGAATATTCTGGACTAGCGTTTTGATCGTACCATCGGGAAGCTTGGCAAAAGCCGCATCATTGGGAGCAAAAACCGTAAAAGGTCCTGGGCTTTGTAGGGCTTCGACCAAGTTCGCCACTGATACGGCGGTGACAAGGGTCGAAAATCCTTCATTACTAACGGCAATATCAACAATTGTAGTCATGGTTATCTTGTGGCGGTGATGAACTGGCGGTGATGGACTTGTGGCGGTGATGGACTTGTGGCGGTGTGGATGTTGCTTGGCTCAAAATGGCTATGCCATTTTGAGCTTTGGTATAACAATTTATCGATAATCCTGACTTTGGATCGCGTTGATTCTCGCCGCTTTATCCATTCCGTATTTAGGATTGCAGAAACGATTTAGTTGTCCTTCAAAATAATGGCGATTGGCTAAGAGGTGCTTGGGGTTAGGATCGTCTAGAGGATAGAGCAAAGCCGCCCGACCAGCCTGAATTACTGCGGAGGTGACATTGTACATCGATCGCTGAAAACTCACTGCCAATTGAATCAACATATCGTCTTCGCCCCGACAATATTGTTTGTAATAGTCCACTAGATATTGGGGGAGGAAGTGGTACATATCTTGGTGTAGTAGCGTGGGGGGAATGCCTGCGGAACCTACGGGAAATTTATCCGCATACAAAATACCAAAGTGGAAGTCCTGTTGGTCGGTAGGGATTTCATGGGCTTGGGCATTGTAGGATTTAGTGCCTCGGAAAGGCGAAGTGCGATAAAACACAGCTTCGACATAGGGGAAGGCTGCTTCATAGAGCCAAGTAAAACCCTTAGATTTGGGAACAATATCTAACCATTCACCACCGATGTTTACACGGTGATAGATGGGGCGACCTGCGATCGCGAAAATACCATTTACCAAGAAATCCATCGCATCGGGAACGCCCTTAAACCCGCCTTCATCGTAGATATCCGACATCTCGAAAAACACGGGAGCCATAATTTCCCAAAATAGCCCAAGGACTGATGTCATTGTGGATTGACGACATTGTTCCATGAACATCTCAGGAAAAAGCTTGTATAGTCCCAGCATGACGGGATTATTTTTAAAGAAGGCTTTAATCGCGCGATCGGCATTCTGGCGATATTCCTCTGAATCCATATAGGGCTCTAGCTCGCCGCCCATACCGCGATGCCAGAGCATAGCTCGCATACATTCTTCAGCAAACTCCATGTTGATGCGATCGTGATAGAGATGGTGAAATAGCTTCGGGATTTTTGCCTTTAGCTCGCCCCTACTCATAAATTCTAGGAGTTCAGGGTGGGCTGTGGCTTCACCGCGCCAGAATTTGAGATCGGCATTGTCGCCTGCATAGTGATTGGGCAGATCGAGATATTCTTGGGTTGGGAAGTATTTGAAGGCAGGAAGGGGATCTAAAAATACTTGCTCAGCTATGTACAGTAAGTCTCGCCAATAGAAGTCCATTGGTACGGCATAGGCTTTGTAAAGTCCGATAATCTGCATGAGATTTTCGGGCGTATCGGGAAGCATGGAGCCACCTGCTTCTAGGCGATGGATGATATCGGCGAGCGGATGGGTGGAAGGCGGTAGTTTCGTAGTGGGTTCGAGTAAGGTGCTGGTCATAATTTTTTCCCTATTTTTTCTTAATATTAAGCATTTAAATTAAGCATTTAAATTAAGTATTCAAGATTCAAGTAGCTGGGCATGGTTAAAAACCAGAGTCAAAAGCTATAGCACAAGCGCAGCTTGCGCTACAGCTTTCTGGGTTTTATATTTAATTGCCCCTAGATACTTAAGAATCAATAAACTTCAAAGTTCTTTTTGTGCCTTAGTCTTTCCGAAAAGCTAAAAATATTTGCTCGTAGAGGGATGACTTGAGATTGGCACTAGCGACAACCACCGTTTCGGGAACTCTGGCGATGATTTGAATGGCACTTACTTCGCTCCAGCGTACTAACCATGATGGCTGAACTCCCAGAATGACAATTAAGGCGGTAAGAATTAGGGCTGGTAATTGTTCTAATCCACTAACCTTGGGATAGTAAGCCGTATGATTGTCTAACTTGCCGAAACAGGTGCGATTGAGCAAAATTACGAAATATACGGCGGTAAGCCCAGTACCGATGATCGAAAAGAGCGTGGGAATAGGGAATTTACTAAAGCTACCTTGGAAAATTAGGAATTCGGAAATGAATCCTACTAGTCCAGGAATACCTGCACTTGCCATACCTCCAAGGATTAACAAGGCGCTAGTTGAAGGCAAGCCTCTCAAGGGGTTTAACAATCCATTTAAAACATCTAAATCCCTTGTACCAACTTTTTCTTCGATCACACCGACGAGATAGAACAGTAGTGCTAGCACTAGACCATGACTGACCATTTGAATGATGCCGCCAACCATACTTAAGGGAGTAGCTGCCGCTGCTGCCAGAAGAATATAGCTCATGTGACCGATGGAACTGTAGGCAACCATTCGCTTGATATCCTTTTGGGCGATCGCGGTCATGGCTCCATAGAGAATACCTAACCCAGCCCATAATGCGATCCAAGGCGAGAGCAAAGCCCAAGCTTCAGGAAATAGTCCGACGCAGAACCGAAACAAACCATAGGTTCCTAGCTTAGCGACGATACCACCCAACATCATGACGGTTGGTGTTGTCGATTCGACATAGGCATCGGGTAGCCAAGTATGGAAGGGGACAAAGGGGGCTTTGATCGTAAAGCCCAGTAGTAACACAACGAGGAGGGGAACTTGAATTTCAATGGGTAAACTGAGATTCTGTAAGGTCGTGTAGTCGAAAATCGGAGTAGGACTGGCGGAGAGCCAACCCAGAGCCAAAAACCCTACTAAAACCAGAATCCCTGAAATAGCAGTGAAGATTAAGAACTTCATTGCGGCATAGCTGCGCTGTGTCCCGCCCCAGACCGCAATCACTAGATAAAGAGGTATTAACTCAATTTCATAGAAGAGAACGAATAGTAGGGTGTTGGTGGAGAGGATTGCGCCGCTTACTCCCGCATGAATTAAGAGCATTAAGACATGGAAGAGGGTATTCCTTTCTTTGATTTCCCGATCGCAAAAACAGACGATCAACCAAGTGAGCAATCCATTTAGTACTACTAGGGGAAGTGATAGTCCGTCAATGCCAAGGCTGTAGTTTAATCCGAGGTTTTCGAGCCAAGGTAAATTTTCAGAAAATTGGAAGTTAGAAATCTTGATATCAAATTTATAAAGTAGAAGAAAATCAAGAATGAGAATGGCGGTGGCGACGATCGCGGAGCCCTTTTTGACTTGATTTTGCGGTAGGAAAGCGATCGCTAAAGCCCCGATGACTGGCAACCAGATTAAAGCACTGAGCATAGTTTGATTCCTAATTAGAGATCTAGTTTTAGAGAGTGCGATTGAATAGTAATAAAAGTAGAACTCCAATGCCGACTACGATCGTCAGGGTATAGAGTTGTAATTGCCCAAAGGTGCTGTAGCGAAGATTCTGACCGCTAAATAGGGTTGCCAAACCAAAGAAATTACCGACACCATCGACAAAGAAGCGATCGAACCAGTACATTTTCTGAGATATGCCATCGACTAATCCCACAATTGTGACTTTATAGAGCTTGGGGGTATAGAAATCGTTGGCTAAGAAGTTTTGCAAACCTTTCCATCCCAGTTGAATTGGCTTGGCAATGCCATCATTGAGATAGAGATATGCGCCTGTGGTTAGCCCTGCCATATTTGCTCCCAATAACAGAAGAGCCTCGGGACTGGTAACGATTGACCAGTCAGTAATGATTGCCAAAGAACTAAGAACCTGAGGGGTATGGAGTACAAAACCCGCTAGTAATGTCATGGGTAGGACAATTAGCCAGAGAGGTTCGACGGATCTTTCGGTCATCTGTTTGGGTTTCCCGCCCCAAATTAGTCCGAATACACGTATTAAGCTCAAAGCCATCAAGCCATTAATTAGCAATATTAGTTCCGCTAAAGCAGGGTAGCTCTCCCATAGGTGCGAAATTAGATCGAGCATGGCCCAGAATCCACCAAGGGGAGGACAGCCGATCAAGCCGATCGCGCCAACTAAAAAGCACAATCCTGAAATCGGACGACGCTGCCATAATCCGCCCATCTGGGTGAGATCTTGGGTGATGTTGTTGGAAATAATGCTGCCTACTGACATTAGTAATAGGGCGATCGCTAAGGCATGGGACAACATTAAGAGATAGGCACTGTGGATTTCTCCAGTCCCAACGGCAATAAAGATCAGTCCCATAAAGGCGCTGGTCAGGTAGGAGAGCGATCGCTTCACATCAATTTGGGCGATCGAGATTAATACCGTTCCTAAGGCGGTCGCCGCACCAACGGCGATCACTACCTGCTGGGTAAGAGGGGATAGAGCCAAGAGAGGGTAGAGCTTTACTAGAACCCAAGCTCCTGTCGCCACGATCACGGAGTTACGCAAAATCGTACTGGGCAGGGGACCTTCCATCGCCTCATCTAGCCAGAGATGCAATGGAAATTGAGCACATTTGCCCATGGGACCTACCATGAGGGCTAGGGTTACTAGGGTAATCGCGAGCGGATCGACGTTTGCCTTGCTAGCCCATTGGGTGAGTTCGCTAAAGTTCCAAGTGCCCGTTAGGGGCAGTAAGCCCACTACGCCCATTAATAAAATTAGGTCGCCTACTCGTTTGGTTAAAAAAGCATCCCTTGCACCTGTGACGACAAGGGACTGGTTATACCAAATCCCTACGAGAAGGTAAGTACCTAAGGTGAGAACTTCAAGAATAACGTAACTAAAAAAGAGGGAGTCGCATAGAACTAAGGAACACATGCCAGCTTCAAAAAGTGCTAGCAAGGCAAAGAATCTGCCCCAGCCCCAATCCATTTCCATATAGCCTACGGCGTAAATTTCGGCGAGAAGGCTTAACCCTGTGATTAAGACGATCGCACCAACGTTAATTGCCGAAATCTGTAAATCAAGGTTGAAGTGCAATCCTCCCACAGTTAACCAAGGAAAGGACAACGAGTATTCTGGCTGTCCCCAAGCTACGGTCAATGCAGCGATCGCATGAATCAGGGAGACAAAGGTCATCAGGATATTGATGTAGCCTGCTGGTCTTGGCCCTGTTTTGCGGGTAATACTAGGAAACCAGACGATCGATAGCATTGCACCTACTAAGGAGTAGCAGGGAATTAGCCAGATCGTGTCCAGCCAGTTATTTATCATATAAACTCTATTGACTTATAGAAAATCATAATTAATTGTCTATGATTATTGCAAAGATATATCTAAATGAAAATAGGTTAATATATTGCTTTTTATCTATGGTTATGATTACTAAGCGCTATTAATGTCACCCACGCCCTTCCCCGCCAAGGATTGGTGGGGTGGGTAAAGTTCTCTTATCCCTAATTCTTGGCTTTGAGCGGTTGATGTCCTATAGCTATTATTTCTTACTCCGTGAAGGATTAGCGTTGCAGTGCTTCGCGCCGCAACGCTAATTCTTCACTGGGAAGGGAGTAATACCAATTCACGAAAGTGTGACAACACTTTTGTGAATTAAGGTTTGTGAATTAAGGGACTTGCGAGAAAATAAGATACCAATCCAGATTTACCAGAATCGGTGGCGCGGGCTCCGCCGCGCCACCGATTCTGGTTTTATATTTGGTACTTCATTAAATCGCAAGTCCATAAACACCAAACCCAGTAAGGTTTTGAGATTCCCAAAATGGCATTGCCATTTTGGGAATTGGTATTAAGATGGCGAGGCGAGGTAAATTTAAGTGAATTATTGCGTGAATTACTGCGTGAATTATTGTGTGAATTGGCGATCGCGTCTTCACCGCTCTGAGGTTACAATCGATAACATCCCTAGCTATGAGGTTTTTCAGCACTTAAATTACTGAGAGTTAATTGGGGCTTTGAGTTAGCTTGCTGCAAGCTATATTTGCCAAGCTATATTTGCTTTGAGCTACTTTGATTTAGATGGCGCTGAAATTATGGAACTTGCAACTCTTCGATCGCACCAGTGGTTTAAGCTCATCTGCGGTGCTAGTTATCAGGATTTACCTGCCATTCGCAATTTGGCTCTGATCTACACCCTCGCAGGTGCAGATTGTATAGATATGGCTCCCGATCCTGCCACGATTCGAGCCGCACGGGAGGGCGTAGCGGTAGCCTTAGAGTTAGACTTACAGGCGATCGCTCCTTTAATAATGGTTAGCTTCAATGATGGCGAAGACCCCCATTTTCGGAAAGCGGTCTTTGATCCTCAGCTATGTCCCCACGATTGCCCAAGACCTTGCGAAAAAGTATGCCCCACCACAGCAATCAAGTTTAGTAATGATTACAATGGGATCATGCCAAATCTTTGTTATGGGTGCGGTCGTTGTCTGCCCCTATGTCCAGTGAAGATAATCCATACTCGCGAACAGGTCTATGTCCCTGAAGATATCTTTGATGAAGTACTTAATCAGTCCATTAATGCGATCGAAATTCATACTCAGCCCCATCGCACTCAAGAATTTGCCTCATTTTGGCGGCGATTAAGTCCGATTATCCCTCAGCTCAAGCTGGTGGCAGTTAGTTTTCCAGACTGCGATGATTTGCGTGAATATCTCATGTCTTTACTAGGTGTGATGCAGCCCCAGCCGCGATCGCTGATCTGGCAAACCGATGGTAGACCCATGAGTGGTGATATCGGTGATGGAGCCACCCGAGCTGCCTTGCAATTAGGACAGAAAGTTTTGGATTTTCAGTTACCCACTGGTTTTGTGCAATTGGCTGGTGGTACAAATGCGAGTACTGTTCCAAAGCTACGCCAAGCTGACATTCCCGTGGCTGGAGTTGCCTACGGTAGCTATGCTCGCAAGATTGTAATGAATTTTCTTGAAGGTTTGGAGGAGCCTATCCCCGATCGCCTTGAAGATCGCCCCGATTTGCTCAGACAAGCGGTGGCGATCGCCCGCAAGCTAGTTTCACAAATCAAATCTTGAAATGCAAATCTTGAAATGCAAACCTGAAATGCAAATCTGAAATGCAAACCTGAAATGCAAACTTAGAATCCCATTTTAAAATCCCATTTTAAAATCCCATTCTAAAATCCCATTTTCAAAAGTCTGAATAACTATGCACGACAACGAAATTAAACAACTACTCCCTTCCCACCAAAGAAATAGATATACAAGATATCCAAAACCAAGAATTAGCGTTGCCGCGCGAAACGCCGCAACGTCTAATTTTTCACTGGAAAGGCAGTAGGCAAAAACTAGGCAGAGATGAACATTTCGCCTCCTAAATTTTAAAAATTTTAAAAAATTAACCATAAAAAACTAAAAGCCTAATGGAATCAATCCGCAAGCAAGTTACAGATAATCTCGATCAACTTCTCGATATTTTGCCGCCGCGCATCAAAAATAGCCTTGAACTATGTGGTGGTTTAGAACAACTTGTCGAAATTGTGATGGACTTAGGTAGGTTGCCCGAAGCCCGTTATTTTGACACGACTAAATACTTAACCGATGACCCGATTACTAAAGAGGATTTGGCGATCTGTGTCCAGCAAGTTGGCGAATTTGGAGGCGATAATCGCGCAGGAATCGAGCGCACCTTACACCGTATCAGTGCCATTCGCAACCGCAAAGGCGAAATCATCGGATTAACCTGTCGCGTTGGCAGAGCCGTCTACGGTACGATCGCCATGATTCGCGACTTGGTAGAAACAGGTAAATCAATTTTGCTCTTGGGTAAACCTGGAATGGGCAAAACTACGGCTCTGCGTGAAATTGCCCGCGTCCTTGCGGATGATCTCAATAAGCGGGTGGTGATTATCGATTCTTCCAATGAGATTGCGGGCGACGGGGATATTCCTCACCCTGCGATCGGTCGGGCGCGAAGAATGCAAGTCTCTCAGCCCGAACTGCAACACCAAGTGATGATCGAGGCTGTGGAAAATCACATGCCTGAAGTCATTGTGATTGATGAAATTGGTACAGAATTAGAAGCCCTTGCCGCCAGAACGATCGCTGAACGAGGAGTGCAACTGGTTGGCACAGCCCACGGCAATCAATTGGCGAATCTCATCAAAAATCCGACCCTCTCCGATCTGATCGGTGGCATTCAGTCCGTTACCCTTGGTGACGAAGAAATGCGCCGCAGGGGTTTGCCCCAAAAAAGCATCCTCGAACGCAAGGCTCAGCCTACCTTTGATATTGCCGTAGAAATGTGGGAACGCTACCGCTGGGCCGTCCATACCGATGTCGCAGGTACGATCGATATGCTCCTGCGCGATCGCGATCCTGGTCGTCAAATTCGGGCAGTCAGCGATGCGGGTGAAGTTACGACCACTGAGGAGAAGCCCAAAAATCCTGAAGTGATGCGCAATCCTGCGGTCAAGGGTTGGCGGGCTACGGGCAAAATCAAACCCCTACCCCTCGATCCACAGGTGCAAATGCGTTCCGAGGTTGCCGATCTGACGAGTAAGATCGATCGCAATATTGATCGCAATATCGATCGTAATGTTGATCGCAATAATGTAGCCGAACTAAACGAATCCATTGCGGAGGAAGAGGAAGAATTTGGTGATCTTACCTCCTACGACACGATGCGGGAGCGGTTTGGCACTCTCAATGTTTATCTCTACGGCGTTAGCCGTCATCAAACCG
This sequence comes from Pseudanabaena sp. UWO310, assembly GCF_006861605.1. Classification (NCBI taxonomy): domain Bacteria; kingdom Bacillati; phylum Cyanobacteriota; class Cyanophyceae; order Pseudanabaenales; family Pseudanabaenaceae; genus Pseudanabaena; species Pseudanabaena sp. UWO310. Next base: position 63,819 of record NZ_SELU01000009.1, read on the forward strand.
AGCAGGTAGTGCAATCGATCAATTTGCCGATTGAAATTACCAAAGATCTTGATGAAGCGGATATCGTGCTTGCCCTGCGATCGCAGATTCGGACTAGCTCGAAAGTACGTCAAGTTGCCGAAGCAAGGCAAATTCCCATTCATGCGATCAAAACCAGTACCCTGCCGCAAATTACCCGTGCTTTGAGACGCATTTTACATATTGACGAAAGTCCCACCGACACGATTAGCGATCTGAATATGTTTGCCTATGGTGACTCTGAGGATGAAATCGAAGCCCTCGAAGAAACCCGTCTTGCCGTCGAACAGATCGTGATTCCCAAAGGTCAACCCGTGGAGTTGCTGCCCCGTTCGTCAATTATTCGGCGGATGCAGCATGAACTAGTCGAGCATTACCAATTGCGATCGGAAAGTTACGGCTCTGAACCCAATAGACGTTTGCGTATTTTTCCGAACTGACCTCTCCGAACTGACCTCAGGGAATTATAGCTATATTCACTTAAGTCAGGACATCAAACCCAATAGAGAGTTGCGGCGCGAAGCGCCGCAACTCTCTATTGGGTTTGATTTTTGTCCTACCCAGTAATGTTTACCAATGCCAAAAATGATGTTGCCATTTTTGGCATTGGTATAACGTGAGTGGCGACAGCTATATGCCCTGATACACTTGGCGATAGCTATAGATAAAAAGTTATGAAGATACTGCTCGTTGAGGATGATGAAGTACTAATTGCTGTTTTAACTAAAAGTTTGGCAGAACATCACTATATTGTGGATGTGGTCAAGGATGGCGAGATGGGATGGACCTATGGCTCTACCTTTGATTACGATTTGATTCTCTTAGATATAGTTTTGCCTAAGCTAGATGGTATTCATCTATGTCAACGATTGCGAGCAGAAGGCTATACTACCCCAATTCTATTGCTGACCGCGCAAAATGCCAGTACAGCGAAGGTTAGCGGATTAGATGCGGGGGCGGATGATTATGTGGTGAAGCCCTTTGATTTACCTGAGTTAATCGCAAGAATTCGGGCGTTATTGCGTCGGAGTAATGCCAGTTCTTTTCCTCTATTGGTTTGGGGAGATTTATTGTTAAATCCGAGTACCTGTGAGGTTTCTTACAATGGTCATCCCTTAACCCTAACTAATAAAGAATATGAGTTATTGGAGCTATTACTGCGCGATAGCCAGCATTTGCTAAGCGCTGATGAAATTCTCGATCGCCTTTGGTCTTCCGATGAATTTCCTTCAGAGGCAACCGTGCGATCGCATATTCGGCGGTTACGACATAAATTAGTATCCGTGGGCGCACCCTCGGATTTTATCGCAACCGTGCATGGACGCGGCTATTACCTGAAAGCGCCCGATCCTTTAGCCCAAAAAGATCTACCGACTCCCCCATTGCTAGCTCCCCCATTGCTTGGTTCTCAAAATTCTAGCAATCACTCGACTCGTCAGGAAATGTATTTAGCATTTTTAAACGAACAGTGGATTAATACTAAACCGAGGAGTTTGGAACAGGTCAAGAACATATTTCAAGTATTGCAGAAATTAAAATCTGGGGAATTAGATCCGCAGTTGCAAGCCCAAGCTTACCAAATTGCCCATAAATTGACTGGTACGTTGGGAACCTTGGGATTGACGATCGCCATGCAGTTGGCTAGTCAGTTAGAAAATCTGCTCAACAGTCAAACATTACTCAAAAAAAATCAATTAGAAATATTTGAAGCTTTAGCTATTTCCTTAGAGAATTCAATTCAAAGCATAGACTCAATTTGTAATGCACCTGTGGCAGCGATTTCTGATTTTGCATTTTCGTTACTTAAACAAGATGCTTCACAAATAGTTACAAAGGTAATGATTGTAGATGATGATATTGATTGCTTGCGATCGTTGCTGAAGTTGCTCCAGCCTTGGGGATTCAAAGTGACAACCTTAGCCGATCCTAAGGATTTTTGGACGGTGTTGCAATCCGTTTTGCCCGATGTTTTAGTCTTAGATGTGAATATGCCACAGATGAACGGGATTGAAATCTGTCAAGCTCTAAGGAGCAATCTCGACTGGCGGCGCTTGCCAGTGCTATTTCTCAGCGTGATGAATGATGCCAATACCCAAAATCTCGCTTTTAGCGTTGGGGCGGATGATTATTTATGTAAACCAGTCGTGGGCATAGATCTAGTGAACAGGATTCACAATCGCCTACAACGAATTAAGGCTTACCAGTAATACCAAAGCTCAAAATGGCGTAACCATTTTGAGCTTTGGTATAATTATCGTGAAGCACCACGTTCAAACCCTTTGATGATTTCTAAGTAGCTAGGCATAAGTAAACTTAAAACCTAGAAGAGCATACCGCCCGCTGCGCGGGCGGTATGCTCTCTGGTTTTGGTTTTTAATTATGCCTAGCTACTTACACGCATTTTGCACAAAAAATCAGTCATGGTCAAACGATAAATACTTTGAAAAAATCCTTTTTTAAAATTCATATACATTGAGATAAAATCGCATGACTCAAGCTACACAAGTGTCGCTGCGAGAGCAACAATATCCTTTAATTCATAACTTAGCTGATTGCATTGAAGCTGTCTGGAGAGACAACTTAGATTTGTCCCCTTATCAAGTGCCCGAAGATTTGGGTTATGTCGAGGGGGCTTTAGAAGGCGAACGTCTAGTCATTGAAAATCACTGCTATAAAACTCCTCAGTTTCGGAAATTACATTTAGAACTCGCGAGAGTTGGTAATGGGCTAGATATTCTTCACTGTGTGATGTTTCCCAATCCTGAATATGGGATTCCCATTTTTGGAGCCGATTTAGTAGGTGGTCGTGGAAGTATTAGTGCGGCGATCGTTGATTTATCCCCAGTGCATCCCGAACGTGCTTTACCTCGCAGCTACTACAATGCGCTATCTAATTTGCCAGCGCTGCAATTCGAGCAGACCCGTGAACTACCCCAATGGGGCGATATTTTTTCAGATTTTTGTTTGTTTGTGCGTCCCATGGGCGATCGTGAAGAGGCTGATTTCTTACAAAGAGTGAGGGAATATCTGACCCTGCATTGTCAGCTAGCGGTAGCGACAGAGCCATTAACTACTTCCCTTGAAATCGAGCAAGTTCTGGCTGGGCAGCGTTATTATTGCGAAAAACAACAACAAAATGATAAAACGAGACGCGTTCTCGAAAAGTCCTTTGGCACTGAATGGACAGAACGATACATGACCACAATGCTATTTGATTTTGCCACTGTTTAATTTTGCCTAAGGGAAAGTGAATTCTGGATAATTTGAAGCGGGATTTGAGAAAGGGTTTGCTACGCAAACCCTTTCTCAAATCCCAAAAGTAAAAGCCTTGCTATGCAAGGCTTTTACTTTTGGGATTTTAAAATTTACCAGCTTAACCCGAACTAACGTTAAGGGATAGTTATCGCAACATAAGCCCCCAAAGATGAGTTGCGGCGCTTCGCGCCGCAACTCATCTTTGGGGGCTTATACCAATTCACTGCTTAAGTTATTGGTATTACCTATAACTTAAGCGGTGACAGTTATATCTCATTACTTGATTGATGGTAATAGCCTACAAATGCTTAACAATTATTTATTTAGATTTAAAATTGTTAATAGATTGCTGGTAAAAATTAATAGATTAAAAGCGATGAAGATAATTAATCTTTGGCAATCTTTGGGCAGTAGGCAACTCTTTAATAAATTAAAATGGCTCAAAAAATTGCTTTGTTATTAAACTTTATATAAAGAAATAAGATCGAATGCAAAGAAAGCTTAACAATAATTGATTAGGTAGAAAAGCCTATATCAATTGGCTGATAAGGTTTATAGGGAAACTAAATTTTCTTTACTTAACTACATATTTGCCACTTCTTGATTTGCACAAAATCTGCACAAATTAGTTGTTTTAATCGCTTTATCCAAAAGCTACGGAACTAAAAAAGATTTAATTAACCTGCTTAATCAGCCTTAATTAGACTTAACTAGTTCCATTAAGTAAATTGATCGAAGTTGATTTATCGCTTTAGTCTTTATCGCTTTGGTCAATGATGCTTAGAATCTTTTGTATTGGGTATTTGCATTAAATCAATACCTAAGAAAAAGATTTAGCTAGGAACGATTCGCGATTTATACATCATTTAAAAAAGGAGATTCTTTAAATGGCTTTAGATGTTTTTACTAAGGTAGTTGCTCAGGCAGATACTCGTGGAGCTTATATTGCTGATTCACAAATTGATGCGTTGAAGCAAGTAGTTGCAGATGGCACCAAGCGTTTGGACGTAGTTAACCGCATCACATCTAACTCTTCTGCAATCGTTACCAATGCAGCTCGCTCTCTATTTGACGATCAGCCTCAATTGATCGCTCCTGGTGGAAATGCTTACACCCACCGTCGTATCGCTGCTTGTATTCGCGACATGGACATCATCCTTCGCTATGTCACCTATGCAATCTTCACTGGCGATGCCAGCATTTTGGAAGATCGTTGCCTCAATGGTCTACGTGAAACCTACAGCGCATTGGGCGTACCTGGTGGATCTGTAGCTGTTGGTATCGAAAAGATGAAAGATGCAGCGATCGCGATCGCTAACGATCCAAACGGCGTAACCCGTGGTGATTGCAGCGCTCTTATCGCAGAAGTAGCTAGCTACTTTGACAAAGCAGCCGCAGCAGTAGGCTAAGCCTGAAATTCTCTCAGAATATTTTTTGCAATATTTTCTTTTTCTCGAAATTTCACAACATCCATATAAATTTTCAGAGGTACATTGAGCATGAAAACCCCTTTAACCGAAGCAGTTTCTACAGCAGATTCTCAAGGTCGTTATCTTGGAGTTCCTGAATTTCAAGCAGCATTTGGTCGTCTACGCACCGCCGCAGCTAGCCTTGATGCAGCTAAAGCAATCAGTGCTAAGGCTTCTAGCTTGGCTGAAGGCGCAGCAAACGCTGTGTATCAGAAATATCCTTACACCACCCAACAACAAGGCAACAACTTTGCTTCTACCCCTCGTGGTAAAGCTAAGTGCGTTCGTGACATCGGCTACTACATCCGTTTGGTCACCTACAGCCTAGTTGCAGGTAGCACTGGTCCTTTGGATGATTACCTCGTCAGCGGTTTGACCGAAATCAACCGTGCATTCGACCTTTCTCCTAGCTGGTACATTGAAGCTTTGAAGTACGTTAAGGCTAATCATGGCTTGAGCGGCGACGCAGCTTTAGAAGCTAATTCCTACATTGATTACGCAATCAATGCCTTGAGCTAAGGTTTTTCCTCCTAATTCAGAAATAGAGAATCAGGAAAACCCCGAAGACGGTAAGTCCGCCCCCACGGGGGTGTGCTTACCGTCTTTGTCTTTTCTACAGCGATAGAGGATCTGTGCATTGCATTTTTTCCTTTGTCTGTGTCAATTATTGTTCTATAAATCAAGACCGATATAGTATTTTCAGTTTTCAAGTTGTCTTTAGACAGCTTGAAAATTTCGATACAGAATTAAAAAATTTTCAAAGATTATTTAAAAACTATTGAGGAGCTTAGATATGACAAGTTCTATGGCAGCAACTCGTTTGGGTTTTGAACCCTATGTGAATGCATCTCCTGTGGAGTTGCGTTCAAATTGGACAGGTGCAGATGTTATTACCGTGATTGCTGCTGCTAATCGGCAGATTTTTGGTAATGATCATTTGATGCTGTCGGAGCGTCTAACCAGTGCTGAGTCACTACTTGCCAGTGGCAATTTATCTGTCCGTGAGTTTGTGAGAGCTTTGGCTCAGTCGGAGTTGTATCGGAATAAGTTCTTTTCCTCGACTCCACAGGTTCGCTTTATTGAATTGAACTTTAAGCATCTATTGGGTCGCGCTCCTAATGATGAAGCGGAAATTACGGAACATGTAAATCGCTATATCGAAGAGGGGTATGAAGCAGAAATCAATTCTTATATTGATTCTGATGAGTATCAAGAGAATTTTGGAGAAGCGATCGTTCCTTACTATCGTGGCTTTGCAACGCAACGCGGTCAGAAGAATGTCGGCTTTAACCGTATGTTTCAACTGTATCGTGGTTATGCTAACAGCGATCGCGCCCAAGGGAAAAATAAATCTACTTGGTTGAGTGAAGATTTAGCTCGTAACGTGGCTAATCCCATTCGTACTCCTCATTTTGGTCAAGGTCTGGCTGGTAATGCTAGCGACGATCGCGGACAGCTTTATCGGGTAACTGCGGTTCAAAGCGATCGCGGTCGGACGACCCAAATTCGTCGTAGCGTTACGGAATATTTGGTATCCTATGACCAACTTTCCCCTACCCTACAGAGGCTAAACAAGCGCGGTAGCCGTATTACGCAAATTTCTCTTGCTTAAGGCGATCGCTTGTTTCCTTTTCACTTAATCGATTTCACTTAGTCGATTTTATTTAGTCGATTTCACTTAGTCGATTCTCCCTAGATTCAGAATAGGAAAATTTAATTAATTTATTTTTTCTATTCTGATAGGGAGATAAACTGAGGATGTAGGCTTAATTAACTAAACATATTCAAGGAGAATAATCTGTGGCAATTACAAATGCTGCTTCCCGTTTAGGGACTACTGCTTACATCAATGCAAGTCCAACTGAACTTCGCCCTAACTTTTCAGCCGAAGATGCTCAAATTGTGATTAGCGCAGTTTATCGCCATGTATTAGGCAATGACTATGTCATGGCATCTGAGCGCTTGGTTCCTCTGGAATCCTTGTTGATCAATGGTCAAATTACAGTGCGTGATTTTGTCCGTGCTGTCGCTAAGTCTGAGCTATATAAAACTAAGTTTCTCTATCCAAACTTTCATACTCGCGTGATCGAGTTGAACTTCAAGCATCTATTGGGTCGCGCTCCCTATAGTGAAGCAGAAGTAATCGAACATCTTGATCGCTATCAAAATGAAGGTTTCGATGCAGATATTGATTCTTATATTGATTCTGATGAATACGAAGCTAGTTTTGGCGACGCAGTAGTACCTTACTATCGTGGCTTTGAAACTAAAGCAGGTGATCAAACCACTGGCTTTACCAGAATGTTTCGTCTCTATCGTGGATACGCTAATAGCGATCGCGCTCAAATCGAAGGAAATAACTCAAGATTGGCAGCCGAACTTGCTCAAAACAGCGCTTCGGCGATCGTTGGTGCATCTGGTGGTAACGAAGGCTGGGCATACCGTCCATCCCTGAAAGGCACAATGGCAAGTCGCGCCTTTGGTCGTTCCTCTACAGGTTCTACTGATCGTCTTTATCGCATCGAAGTTGCCGCAGTTGCCGCTCCTGGATACCCTAAAGTCCGTCGCAGTAACCGCGAGTATATCGTCTCCTATGAGCAGCTATCTAGCACATTGCAACGCATCAATAAAATGGGTGGTAAGGTCGCCAGTGTGACCATCGCTCAGTAGTTGTAAAATTTTTATACGGCAAATCTATTTTTATGATATCTTCTACCTCAACCACAGATAATCGCTTCTTTATATACGAAGTGTCTGGCTTGCGCCAAAATCAAGAAACTGAAAATAGCAGCCACGCTATTCGTACAAGCAGCAATATTTTTATGCAAGTTCCTTACAATCGCATGAACGAGAAGATGCGTACAATTACGCGTCTAGGCGGCACGATCGTAAGCATTCGTCCTCTTAATAATCATTTGTCCGCAGACGAATAATTATCCTATAGTCTAAAAAAGCAGATGGAGTACCAAGCTCTCCATCTGCTTTTTTAGGACTATGTATCCCCCCTACACCAACTGCTTTTTGCTATATGGTTGCTCATACCAATTCACGAAAGTGTGACAACACTAGGGTTTTCAAATCACAAAATGGCTACGCCATTTTGTGATTTGGTATAAAGCCCAAAAAAGCCATAGCTCACGCGCAGCGTGAGCTATGGCTTTTTTACTCTGGTTTTTAAATATGACCAGCTACCTAGCTATAAGATCGCTAATTGGTAAGTAATTAATTGGCGATCGTGGGTAATCAAAACTCAACACAAAAAACTTATTTAGGTAATTTAACCGATTACCATAACGCAGGAACGGGACGAGCAGGTACTGCGGCGGGAACCTCTGGTCTAGTGACAGGAACCACAGGTGCAGGCTCTTCAGGAGCAGCGCAGGCATTAAATCCTTCACTTAACAAAGAGGAACAATAAGAGGTGGGCAAATCACGGGTGCGAATTGTTGCATCGCTGACAGTTTGCAAATCCATCATTTCTCGATTGATTGCTCGAAAAGCATTGACTTGTTGTTCTATCCATTGATCCCTATATTTAAAGTTGATATAGGGGGCAGGAATGTTGGGATCGGAGGTAATATCCAAGACTTTGTTCTGTACCTGAGGATAGGTGGCAGGAAAGTTGCGAGGATATTGATCTTGATCGGTGAGCAAAGGGTCGGCAAAGGCAGCACCACTAGCTAGCAGTGTTGAAGCTGCAACTAACGATGAAGCAAGCCAAGAGAATCTAGTACTCATATAAATACGCATCCTCAAAGTTGGACGCTGACTAATGTAGCAGATCCAGTCATAAATTGACTGGTTTCGGAAAATTGATATATAGCTATATTTAGGTTATATAGCGATCGCCAAATGTACTAGGACATAAACCCCAAGAATTGACTGGCGGCGCTAAGCGCCGCCAGTCAATTCTTGGGGTTTGATTTGTTCTAATTCAAGTGACTGTAGCTAGCCCAAACGAGAGATACGGCGCACCGCGCCGCATCTCTCGTTTGGGCTTTTTGTCATAATATGACTGGCAACAGTAGCTCAATTTTTTGTTGTGGGAGGATGGGCAGCATTTAAACTAAAAAAGTATTTACAAAATCAAAAGCTAAGTCAAAGTTGTGGAACATCCAAATCGCGAACAGTTGCTCGATCTGTTTTGTCGTCTTGCTTATAAAAGTGGCGACTTTATCCTCTCCTCTGGGCAAAAAAGTACCTATTACATCAATGGCAAATTAGTCACACTACATCCATTTGGTGCTTTGTGGACGGGACAGGTCTTATTAGAGATGTTGCCAGCAGAGACAGGGGCAGTGGCAGGTTTAACCTTGGGTGCTGATCCGATCGTGAGTGCGGTAAGTGTGGTATCGGCCTATGAAAATAGACCAATTCCTGCTTTGATCGTTCGTAAGCAGCCAAAAGGTCATGGAACGGCAGCATGGATTGAAGGTCCTGAACTTGCGCCAAATACGAATGTGGTAGTGCTAGAGGATGTGGTGACAACTGGGCAATCGGCATTACTCGCTGTCGAGAAATTACGTGATGCTGGTTACACTGTTACCCATGTATTAACGCTGGTCGATCGCCAACAGGGGGGAGCCGAGCTTTACGCTAAGGAGGGGCTAACGTTTGGTGCGGTATTTAATATTGGTGAAATTCAGAATTATGCCAAGGGGCTGTAGCCATATAATTTGAAACGGGCTGCGATACAGGGTTTGCTACGTAAATCCTGTATCGCAGCCCAAAGGTAAAAGCCTTGCTTAGCAAGGTTTTTACTTTATAGCGACAGTCACTTGACTGAGAACAAATCAAACCCCAAGAATTGAGTGGCGGCGCTTCGCGCCGCCACTCAATTCTTGGGATTTATGTCCTTTAAACTTGGCGGCAGCTATACCAATTCACTGAAGTGAGCCAACACTTTAGTGAATTAAAAACCAAACCCAGTCAGGTTTTGAGATTTCCAAAATGGCGTTGCCATTTTGGAAATTGGTATGACAACACTTTTGTGAATTAAAAACCAAACCCAGTAAGGGTTTTCAAAGCTGAAAATGGCGTAGCCATTTTCAGCTTTGGTATTAGATATTACTTTTGTGATTTAGAAACATCAAGATTTAGGAATGGAACCGCACCATTTCCTCCTAATACTTGGGGAAACTTGCCATCCCATTTTTCGATCGCTTGTTTCTGCAATAGTTCCGAAGTTAGGGTCTCACGTAGGAGACGTTGGGCTTCCGCTTGCCCCTTGGCGCGATTGATCGTTGCCTCAGCTTCCTGCTCGGCTTCTCTGGCAATATATACAGCTCGCTGAGCGCGTTGTTCGGCAATCTGTTTCTCCTCTACTGCCTTGGAAAATTCGGTTGAGAAATTTAGATCGACTACGCTGGTATCTAGAACGATAATGCCATACTTACTCAAACGTTGACTCAAAGCTTCATCAAAATCTAGCTTAAGCTCATCGCGCTTAGTGATCGCCTCTTCTACGGTGCGTCTTGCCGCAGCCACTTTAAACGACTCTTGAGTTTGTGGGGCAATGATTTTGGAAACAATATTTTGCAAAGTGCCTTGAGTACGGCGGATAGTTACCACCTCAATGGGATCGAGTCGAAAGTTAATTGCAAAACTTGCTGTGAGTTGTTGTAAATCCTTGGTGGAACTTTGGGCAGGGACTTCAAATTTCTGGACGGTTAAATCATAGACATCAACCTGTGAAATTACAGGCGGCTTGAAATGTACTCCCTCAAGTAATACCCCATCCTTAGCTTTTCCTAATATGCTCAGTACACCTGCTTCTCCAGGATTAATAATTACGAAGGAATTAAAACTAATAACTGCGAGAATTCCTAATATGGCAACTAGGATTAAGGATTGCCAGCTTGTTTCTTGGTCTTGCATTACTTTTTCCTAATATCTATGGGTTTCGATCATATAAGTAAGTGGGCTTAATTAAATATATAGCTACCGCCAGTTTTGTTAGGACAAAATCAAAACCCCAAAGAGAGTTGCCGCGCTCCGCGCGGCAACTCTCTTTGGGGTTTTATACCAAATAACAAAATGGCGTAGCCATTTTGTTATTTGGTATAAAACCCTTACTGGGTTTGGTTTTCAATTCCAAAAAGTGTAGCCACACTTTTTGGAATTGGTGTTATGTCCTGATACAGTTGGCGGCAACTATAAAACCCGCAAATCTGCGGCGTACGCTGCGCGTACGCCGTAGATTTGCGATCTGGATTTTAATTATTGGGCTAGTTGCTGTAACTGATAATCGAAAAACTGCTGTTGAAAAGTGAGTTCGTTGGCTGCTTGAATGAATTTTTGGCATAGGGTTGGCGGAGTTGTATTTAAGGTGATCGCCTTAATACGGATAGTTGGGTTGTCTGGATCTAGCGGGTTATCGATCGCCTGAACCGCATAACCGTATTGCTGTAACTCATCGAAGCCCATTTGCAATATATCGCGATCGCCGATTCCTAACTTGGCAACTAGTTGCGATCGCTTAATCTCTTTACCAGTCCGACTGAGATATTTAGCAATTCCTACTAACGTTTGCCATGCGATCTTGCCATTGATTTGCTGGGGATTGGGATAGGTAAGCGCGAGGGATTGATTGGCTTGCCGAGCGCTGGCGATAATGGTATTGAGATCTTGCCAACTTTGCGGACAGCGATCGCAGATAGTTGTCACTAAATGGAGATCGATTGTGTCATCTTTGCCGCGCCAATCAATGATTGTGAGATTTGCGTCAGCCTTGGTCAAGGATTTCGCAAGGGCAGGTACTTCGTTAGTCAGAGGAGCACTTTGGGCATGAAAATCGATTAGCCTGACATCGTAACGCTTGCGAAAGGCATTATCGACCAACTCGATCACGATATCGCAAGGAGTATCGGGTAATTCGTAGCTATAATGTCCCCACCAATCGCCATGAATCCGATTGCCCTGCCGATCGCTTAGGGTAAATTCTGTTTTGATATATTCAACTTTCTGACCTTTGGATGTACGGATATTCGCATTGGATATGTCTGAAAAGTGACAATTACGAACCAATAATCGAGGATAGGGATTCCCCATCCCGAAAGGTTCTAACTGTTTTAGCGCGTTAAATAAATCTTTGTTTAAATCGGCGATCTCTACTTCTAAATCAATCGTAATTTTCTTACTTTGCAATACTCCATATTGACTCCAGAACGAACGATCGATCGACTCAATTAATACCTGTAAATTCTCGATCGGAAAGCTCAAGCCCCCCGCTAGAGGATGTCCGCCGAAGCTCTGCAATAGATGCTCTTGCCCCTTGAGCAGATCGTAGAGATTGATGCCCTCTAGCGATCGCGCACTACCTTTGGCAAGACCATCCTCAAGGGTACAGAGGATCGTCGGGCGACCATATTCGGCAACCACTTGCCCTGCTACTAATCCTAAGATGCCCACCGACCATTGCGGATCGACCAAGACAATAATTCCTACGGTTGATAAATCTAGTTGGGCAATTTTGGCTTGCACCTGTTTGAATACTCTTTTTTGGAGGGCTTTCCGCTGAGTATTTGCCATTTCGGTCTGTTCGATCAGCGCTTTACACAACTGCTCATCTTGGGTGGTAAGTAGTTCCACGCATTTTCGGACATCTCCCCAGATACGACTAACGGCATTAATGCGTGGGGCAATGCCAAAACTAATGTCGATGGGGCGATCGCCAACCCTTTTGCACTGCTCTAACAGCATTCGTACGCCGAGGCGCTTTTTTTGACGCAATACTTCAATTCCCTTTTGGGCGAGATAGCGACAGTCTCCCGTAAGCTGCACTAAGTCGGCAACTAAGCCGATCGCCACTAAATCCAATAAATCCTCTAGGGGCTGTGGCGGCACTTCGGGCATGGTGGCATAGAGGGCTTCCATGAGTTTATAAGCTACGGCAACTCCCGACAAATGGAATAGGGGATGTTCACTGTTTAAATAGCGAGGATTGATAATTGCCGTGACAGGGGGACGATCGTCGGGCAAGGTATGGTGATCGGTGACGATCACATCAATTCCTAATTCTTGTGCGTAGCTTAGGGCTGTGAGGCTGGTGCTGCCCGTATCACAGGTAATAATGAGACTGAGAACTTGATCTGCGGCTTCGCATTGTGATCGCAACTCATCTAAACCCCTAGGGGATATTCCATGGGATTCTTTTAACCGATCGGGAATATAAAAAACTAAGCGATCGCCTTGGGCAAAAAACTGCCCTAAGCCTTCCCATAAAACCGATGTAGCCGTGATCCCATCGGCATCAAAATCTCCCCAGATGGCGATCGTTTCGCCTCGTTCGTAAGCTGTTTGGATACGGGCGATCGCGATCGCCATTTCGGGCAAGGCAAAGGCACTAGTGGGTTGATAGGCTTCTATGTCCAAAAATGCGCTGACCTGTTCGGGACTCACAAATCCTCTTTGCCAAAGTAACTGCGCTGCAAATTTACCCACCCTTTCCCACATCCAAGTCGGTGGTTCGATAGAATCTAAAATTTGCCAATTAGTTAAGGTCATAATCGATATGGCGTAGCCATTTTGTGATTTGAAAACACTTACTGGGTTTGGTTTTTAATTCACAAAAGTGTGATCGCACTTTTGTGAATTGGTATTATAGGGTTAGTCTGTTTGGATTTGAGTGCGGACTTCTTGAAGGATTTTGCCTAACATATTTTTGCCAGAGCCATCGGCTCCACAACCCCAATAATAATCCCCTGGTGCATTTTCGACAATTTCCTCATCACCAGTAGCAATCAACAAGAGCTTTAATTGGTGGTGGGTTTGAAACTTTTGGAGAACGGCTTTACGCATGACATCATCTTTGATTTCTTCCCAATCCTCTCGCAGCGGCACAGAACGACTGCGACCTAAATTGGCAGCGGTTTTGGGATCGATCGCTTGGCGAATTTTTTCTTGATAGTTCCGATCTAAAAACTTCTGAGCCTGAAAGTAATGTTCCGTTGTTTTCCACCATTGCCCATCTAACTCAATACCAAAAGGAGCAAAGTTAGAGAATTCTCCATAGGCTTGACTAGTCGTGTAGAAATAAATCGTCATAAAGGTTTCGATCTTGTTAATGCATTCCTTATTAAGTAACTAGGCATAAGTAGACTTAAAACCTAGAAGAGCGTACCGCCCGCGTAGCGGGCGGTACGCTCTCTGGTTTTGGTTTTTAATTATGCCTAGCTACTTAATGCGCAGTAAAAGAAAGTTCTGAAGTTTGGCTAGAAGATAAATCATTACAGGGCAAACTAATCGTGAAGCGGCTTCCCACACCTAATTCACTAGTTGCTTCAACGCTTCCACCATGCAGTTCGATAATTTTTTTGACAAAGGTCAGCCCCAGCCCCATGCCGTCATACTTGCGGCTATAACCTGTATCGACTTGCTTAAAGGGTTGAAAAATTCTATGTAAATCTTCTGTGGCGATACCAATGCCACTGTCAGTTACTGAGATGCGAACTGGTGTCGTGAAATTAGACTCTCGTTGATAGTCTGGCTGATTTTCACAGGTTAGTTCGAGGATAATATGACCATTTTCAGGTGTAAATTTCACGGCATTATTGAGCAAATGCATTAGAGCCTGAAAAATGCGCCTTTCATCTAAAATCATGGAGGGAATTCCTTCTTGAATTTTCGATTCAACCTTAATTCGTTTGGGCACTGCGATCTTGGCAACACAACCAAGACAGGTTTGACAGAGTGCTGCGAGCGACATCGGTTCGATGGTTAATTTAAACTCCCCTGCTTCAAGCATAGATAGATCGATCATGTTATTAACTAAGTTTAATAAATGATCACCGCTGCTATTGATAACTTGAATTGCTTCCAATTGCTTGGGATTGATCGAACCAAATACTTCTTCCTTCAAACAGTCTGAAAAGCCCAAAATTGCATTAAGCGGCGTGCGAAGTTCGTGACTGACTACGGACAATAATTTCTCTTTGAGGGTGGTTTCCTTTTGTTCGTCGTTTTGGGCGCGATGGGTGGTTAAGGCGATCGCTAATGTGGAAAGGAGTTGCTCTTGCCGAAAAGGTTTAACTACATAGCCCATTGGATTGGTCGATTGGGCTCTCTTTAAGGTTTCTGCATCTGAAAAAGCAGTGAGGTAAACGACGGGAATATCACAGAAGGATTGAATAAACTGGGCGAGCTTTATCCCATCAATATCCCCTTTGATCCGAATATCTAGAAGAACGAGCTTAGGAGAATATTCTAAAATCTTCTGGATAGCCGTCTGAGCATCAACAGCGATCGCACAAATGGTATAACCTTCGTCACGAAGTATTTGGGCAATATCTTGCGCGACTAGTCTTTCATCTTCAACTATGATTACTGGGATACTCAATGTCTTAACCTCGTTCAGAAAGCTGCGAGCAAACCAATCTTGATTCTATGATTTATTCTATGATTTGTTGAGATTTCTAGTTGAGATTTCTATAGGATATCAATCTCAACATAAAATTTGCCTTGATCTTAGCGCAGAAAGCCCCATGAAAAAACAAATTGCTAGACAAAATATCGTGATTTTTTAGGGTGATTAGCTGCTTATTATCGCATGACTATAATATTTTTTGCCCAAATTTTATATAAGTAGTTCAGCATAATTAAAAACAAAACTAGAGTGCATAATGCTGGCGTAGCAGATGGTAAGCTCTTCTAGATTTTAAGTTTTTTAGCTACTTAGATAATGGTTCTGATTAACGAGTCTTTTTCCACACAGGAAAAATTAATTGAAATTTCGTTCCTTCCTCTCCGTTATGAATAAGAGTTCCTTCTAGTTGTTCTGCTAAACTGAATACTAGCTGCATCCCTAAGCTATCTGTATGTTCTAAAATAATATTGGCTGGAATCCCGATCCCATTGTCTGCCACAATCAAATGATATTGCTGTTGTTTTTGTAAAAGCTGAATATTTATTTTCCCAATACCTTTAGGGAAAGCATATTTTAAAGAGTTAGATATTAATTCATTGATAATTAGTCCTAAAGAGATCGAGCGATCTAAGGGTAAAGAAATATTACTTGCATCTATCGTATATGTGATCAATGTCGGACTTTTTCCATAGCACTGAAATAAATTTACTAGTAAATCAGATATATAGTTATAAAAATTGATTTGATCGAGATCGTCATTGCGATGAAGTTGGGCATGAAGCAAAGCCATCGATTGAATACGATTTTGATACTCTTCAACTAAGATTTTGACTTCGGGGGGAGTTTTGCGAAACTGCATTCTTAAAAGGCTAGACATTACCTGTAGATTGTTTTTTACACGGTGATGGACTTCTTTGAGCAATACCTTTTTCTGTTGCAGTTCATTCTCTAATTGCTGATATAGGATTTCTTTACTAGCAAGCTCGATCTGTACCTGCTGATACAATGTTGCCTGTTGGAAAATAATCGTAAATTGACTAGATAACTGCTTCATTAAATCTATTTCCCATTCCTGCCAATGCCGAGAACTATCGTATTGATGTATGCATATCAATCCCCAGAGTTGATTATTGTTAATGATTGGCATCGCTAACTTAGCTTTAATGGGTGGAGAAATGAGATATTCATTGCCTAGAGATATAACTTTTAATTCCAATTCACTCGCTGAGTCTCCATGTAAGACATAAAGGTTTCCCTGTAGATATTCTTTGTATAGATCTTCGGGAACGGTATTATCCCAAACAATGGCATTGAAGATGGATTGCCAAGGTGCAGAAACTGATTCGGCAACAACTAACCTAGTTCCGTTATCTAATACTTGATAAATAAGAGTGCGATCGCCATGGAAAAACTTATGGATTTCGGTAACGGTTATATTTAGAATTTCCTCTAGTTGGAGAGAAGACCGAATGCGTTGGGTAATGATGCTGAGGAGTTTTTGTTGTGATGTTTGCTCAAGTAATCGAGCCTCGGCAAGCTTTAGTTCGGTAATATCCAGCATAATCCCATGGCGAGCAATATCTCCATTTTTACGCTTAAATAAGGTCACATTTAGATTTTCGATCCTTTCGGGCATAGAGTTGATTTGTAACCATTTAATCTTGCCTGAAGGGGTAACGATTCGGAATTCATGGTTTAAAGGAGATACTGAGGATATGCTATGAAGTGCTGCGTCCCAAAAACCTTGCCGATCATCGGGGTGATGATGATCGTAAAGACATTTGCAGTCTTGGAGTACTTGTTCAGGGGACAATTCATAGATATCCTCAACCCTCGAACTAATATATTCAAAATAATGCTCGCCTTCAGGATTATGAATATATGTATAGATTATGCCAGGGAAACTTGAAACAATCCTTGCGAATCTTTGTTCGCTTGCCATTAGCTCGGCCTCTACTATTTTGCGATCGGTAATATCATTGGCCGTACCAGTAGTTAACAAGACCTTGCCATTTTCATCACGACTAAATACCGTATCGAGAGTGTAAAGCCAACGCCAATTCCCATTAGCATGTTTCATGCGATACTCAGACTGAATGATTTCTCCATCAGCAGCAGCCTTAATCCGTTGAAAATATTGGAAATATATATCCATATCTTCTGGATGGATCAGGTTAGGGAAAAAATCAGTTCCCATTTCTTGAATCTCTTCGGGAGTATATCCGAGAATAGATTGCAAATTTTTGTTTGCATAAATGTTTCTCTGCTCTTGGACATTGAATAGATAAATGATTCCTGGGGAAGAGTCGGCAATTTGATTAATGAACCTTTGACTTTCTTCCAGATTTAGCTCCATTTGTTTGCGATCGCTAACATCTTGAGCGTTACCAATAATTTGTTGGACTCTTCCACAATCATCGCGATTGAAAATCGTGTCATAGCTACGGAGCCATTTAATCTCACCATTTGCATTGATTGCTCGATATTCAACTTCTAAGATTTCTTCATCACGCGCATGACTTAATCGATGGAGGTGAGATTCCATGGTAGCAAGGTCTTCTGGGTGAATCAGGTTCCGATGTAAGTTATCTTTCATCGCTTGGATCTGTTCCGTTGAATAGCCCAAGATCTTGGCAATTTCTCGATTAGAATAAATATTTCGTTTTTCTTGTAAATCGTATAAGTACAGGATATTGGGTGAAGCATCAGCAATCTTTTGAATGAATTTGAGATTATTTTGTAATTCAATCTCAGTTTGCTTGTGAGCCGTAATGTCAAAACAGAAACCAATGTACCCTAGAAAAAGATGATCTTTACTAAATATTGGGGCTCCACGATCTATAATCCAACCATAGACTTGATCGTGGCGCTTGAGACGATATTCCATTTCAAAGGATTTTCTCGCATCAAAGGCTTTAAAGTAAATATCTCGACTCATCTCGCGATCATCGGGATGAACGCCTTCAAGCCAACCATCACCAATTTCTTGCTCTAAGGATCTGCCCGTATAGTCTAGCCAAGCTTGATTGAAATAGTAGTAGGACTTATCTGTCCCAGATTCCCGCAGCATAACAAGAGCGCGATCGGCAATGGTATAGAAATATTCCCGATCGCCTATTATTTCCTCAGAAGACAATGGTGGATCAGGATGTTTGGATATTGGCGATTCCTGCCATTGCCTTATAGCAATTTCTTTTCTGGCAATTTCTTTTCTGGCAATTTCTTTTCTGGCAATTTCTTTTCTGGCAATTTCTTTTTTCAAGTGAGATTGGGCGATCGCATTCCGCAGGGCTGCAAAAATTAATTCCTTAGTTAAAGTCTCTTTGACCAGATAATCTTGATAGTCTTGGGCAATACGAACTATGCATCCTTCATCTTCGGCTTTCACCAAAAGAACTACAGGCACTTGGATAGAGTTCAGTTGGTGCAAAAAAAAATCTTTGTCGGGATGCGATTCTTCCCATTCTAAAAATATGCAGTCAGGGGGAGATTGCAGATCAGTCTCTAAAGTTACTAATAGAGATAGAGCGTAATGGAAATTATGGAAGTGATAATGATCGCCTCGATGTTCGATGATATGAGGATAGTCTGAAGCTGAAAAACCTATGGGGGAAAGAGATTCATAGCTGTCTGCGATTATTAACACTTTCCATTCAGAACTAGCTATAACTCTGTGCATGGGTTTAATTTAAATCAGTAAATCAGTTAAACATAATAAATAGTAGAAATAGTTCGGCATAGTTAAAAATTAAAGTAAGAAAGCTCCTACTCATTTCTTAAATTGGTATTACTTATGCTTGGCTGCTTAGGGCTATTATATAGCAATCCTAAGTGGTTTGTGGAAAAATGTAACTCCCAAAATGGAGAGCGTAACGTCGATTAATTTGTATATTTAGTAAACAAAGATGATAGAAGAACTGCATCAAATTGGTGATATTGTCAGCGATCGCTATACCATCGTTTCAGTTCTAGGGCGTGGCGGTATGGCAATCACCTACGCGGCAACGGATCGCCTTCGCGATCGCGCCGTGGCGATCAAAGTGCTATCTCTGCGGCAGGCTAGCCAGTGGAAAGCGATCGAATTATTTGAACGGGAAGCTAAGGTATTGGCTAGCCTCAATCACCCACAAATTCCGAAATATATCGACTATTTTTATACCGATCTTGAGAGTGATCGCCGCTTTTATTTGGTTCAAGAGCTGATTGAAGGCAAATCCCTAAATGAGATCGTTCAGAATGGGATGCGGATGACAGAAGGAGAAGTAAAGGAGATCGCGATACAAATCTTAAACCTGTTGTGCTACCTGCACGAACTATCACCCCCTGTCGTCCATCGAGATATCAAGCCTCACAATTTGATCCAACGACCTACGGGAGCGATCGCTCTTGTGGATTTTGGTGCGGTTCAGGATATTTATCGTAATACGATCGCTGGGGGGAGTACCTTTGTCGGAACCTATGGTTATATGGCTCCCGAGCAATTTCAGGGACAAGCAAGTTGCGCTTCTGACCTGTATGGGTTAGGGGCAACCTTAATGTTTCTGCTCACCCATCGTTCTCCTTCAGAATTGCCGCAAAATCGCATGAAAATTGATGTGCGAGCCTGTACCAAAATTTCCCCAGAATTTGCAGAGTGGTTAGAGCAAGCGATCGAACCTACTACTGAGGATCGTTTCCCTTCCGCAAGAATTGCCCTAGAAATATTGGAAGGGAAGCGTAATTCTACTTATTCTCTGGCTAATAATCTGGCTAATAATTATATTGCTACTCTAAAATCATCAGGTGAAATTGCTAAGACGCGCAAATTAAAACCTTTAGATACCCGCATTCAGTTTGAAAGAACTAGCGATCGCCTGACGTTTAAAATCCCTAGCCTTGGCTACCGTCCTCTGACATGGGTTTTCGGAGCCCTTGCCCTTGGTATCTATTGGGGCTTAGATAAATTCATTCTCCCTTACCTCAATACCTTTGGCTTGCTATCTCAGATTGCCCTAGGATTCGTTGCGGTGATGGTTGGATTAATGTCACTTATGTGCGCTTTTTTGTTTGTCTACGCATTAATTGGTAATGTCTTAATTGAAATGGATCGCCAAACCTTCAGGATTTCATGGCATCTATTTGGGATTCGGATTGGACGCGAACGGGGCTATAATTCGGAGATTACCCGCATTGGGATTGAGGAAATTGAATCAGAAAACGGGCAAAAAAGTACCCAATATGCGATCTGGCGAGGTGCTAGCAAACATCGTTTTGATTCGATTTTAATCGAAAAAGAAGAGACGGATTGGATATTAGGTGAACTATTGGATTTTTTAAGCCATTTATAGACTTGTTAACTATAGTGCTAAATAGGTAAGGATGGGCGGCACTTCGCGCCGCCCATCCTTATGATGTAAATCCTTTCTTTTCTTCCTAAAGAAATAGATGTATAAAAACAAGAGATAGCAGTAAGGCGCTTCGCGCCGCAACATCTAATTCTTCACTGGGAAGGGAGTAGCTTCTGACTAGAAAGGGAGTATACTTGCTTATCATTCTTTGGCAGGATGATGTTCTCAAGTATAGGGATTAGACTCTTTTTTATAGATTTGGATTAAAAAATCAGTACTAGGTAACTGATGGAGGTCATAACTATGGATAGCCAAGAAGCAACCATTTTCGCATTACAGAATCGCATTAAATATCTGGAAGCCCATCTCCATCTGGCTTTACAGGTTTTGCGTGAAATGGAAGACTATGCTCAAGATTCCATAGAACCCTTTGAATCATTGCCAAAATCTCATGCTAAATCTCATACCATAGATATAGTTCCAACTAGTAAAATTGAATTGCCGACATTTCTCAGTTCGCGCACTTGGAAACATCAGCCTCCCATGATGAAGAGCACGAATGCATTTGTCTCCCGCGATCGCGCGATCGCAAATGCTTCCTAATACCAAGTTAAGAAATGGCTACGCCATTTCTTAACTTGAAAACCATTACTAGGTTTAGTTTTTAATGCACAAAAGTGTTGTCACACTTTCGTGCATTGGTATAATTTCAGCAAACAATCGAAAAATAATTAATTGCAAGAAGGTGTAGCGTCATGACGCTACACCTTCTTGCTTTGTTTAGGACATACAATCCCCAATATGAGTGGCGGCGCTAAGCGCCGCTACTCATATTAGTTTAGACTTCGCCGCGATACTTTAAGATAACTACGCCCAAGGGTGGTGCAGTCACATCAATGGAGTAAGGTTTACCATGAGTGCCGTAGTCATCGGTATACTTGCCTCCCATATTACCGATCCCGCTACCGCCATAGATTGGGGCATCGCTATTGAGAACCTCTTTATAGAAGCCCTTTTCAGGAACACCAACCCGATAGTTATGATGGGGAACAGGGGTAAAGTTGCAGACTACTAACACAAACTCGCCATCTTCACCTTTCCGTAAGAAAGAGATGACCGAATTGCGCGTATCGTTGCACTCAATCCATTCAAAGCCTTCTTGGGTGAAATCCTGAGTGTAAAGTTCGGGGAGCGATCGCAATAGTTTATTGAGATCGCTGACATATTTTTGCAATGTTTTATGGCTAGGATACTGCAATAAATGCCATTCGAGATCGCCCCAAACATTCCATTCCGCCCATTGACCAAATTCCATCCCCATGAACATGGTTTTCTTGCCAGGATGGGTAAACATATAGCCATAGAGACAGCGCAGGTTGGCAAATTTTTGCCATTCATCTCCAGGCATCTTCCCAATCATGGGACTCTTGCCATGAACCACTTCATCATGGGAAAGCGCTAGCATAAAGTTTTCGCTAAAAGCATACCAAATACTAAAGGTTAGGTAGTTGTTATTATGTCCGCGAAAATAGGGGTCGAGCTTGAAATAGTCCAGCATGTCATGCATCCAACCCATGTTCCATTTCAGGTTAAAGCCCAAACCACCTGAATAGGCTGGCCATGTCACCATCGGCCAAGAGGTAGATTCTTCGGCAATGGAAAGCGCTCCGGGATAATAGGTAAACAGAATGCTATGCAGGTGACGAAATAGCTCGATCGCTTCCAAACTCTCGCGACCGCCGTACTCATTGGGCAACCAAGTTCCCGCTTCGCGGTTGTAATCGCGATAGATCATCGAAGCAACCGCATCAACCCGAATACCATCAATATGGTATTTGTCAAACCAAAAGAGGACATTGGCAATCAAGAAATTTTTAACTTCACTGCGTTTGTAGTTAAAAATCTTGGTTCCCCATTCTTTATGTTCGCCAATTCTGACATCCGCAGGCTCATACAGAAAAGTTCCATCAAAGAAGGATAAACCATGTCCATCCTTGGGGAAGTGAGCGGGAACCCAATCGACAATGATGCCAATGTCATGCTGGTGACATTTATCGATGAAATACATCAAGTCCTGCGGTGTACCATAGCGGGATGTGGCGGCATAGTAACCAGTGACTTGATAGCCCCAAGAGCCATCAAAGGGATGCTCGGCAATGGGCATCATCTCAATATGGGTATAGCCCATTTCCTTGACATAGGGGATGAGATCTTCAGCAAGTTCGCGATAGGTGAGAAATCTCGCTCCAGGCTTAAGATCGGCTGCGGATACGGCCGGATAGCCACTGTCAGGAGGATTTGCTGACGAGGCATGCATCCAAGAGCCAAGATGCATTTCATAGACAGAGATGGGCTTTTTGAGGGGATCTTCCGTGCGGCGCTTTTCTAGCCAAGCGCGATCGTTCCACTGGTAGGTATTGAGATCTGTGACGATTGAAGCGGTTTTAGGGCGGATTTCTTGGAAGTAGCCGTAGGGATCGGATTTTTCGTAAATATGTCCTTCGGGACTCTTGATTTCGTATTTATATACTGTGCCAACGGTTAAATCGGGAATAAATAGATCCCAAATACCCGTATTACCTTTACGCATTTGGTGCTTGCGTCCGTCCCAGCTATTGAAATCACCAATGATAGAGACGTTGCGGGCATTAGGAGCCCAGACAGCGAAATATACCCCACTGACATTATCGATGGTGGTAAGGTGCGCACCCATTTTTTCATAAATTTGATAGTGCGTTCCTTCACCAAATAGGTAGGCATCAAACTCTGTCAGTAATGGTGATTTGAAATAATAGGGATCGCGAATTAGGCGATCGCTGTCACCAGACTTGACTTTAAATTGATAGCTAAATAGGTGGGGGGCATCACTGATAATGCATTCAAAAAAGTGC
Organism: Pseudanabaena sp. UWO310; assembly: GCF_006861605.1. Taxonomy (NCBI): domain Bacteria; kingdom Bacillati; phylum Cyanobacteriota; class Cyanophyceae; order Pseudanabaenales; family Pseudanabaenaceae; genus Pseudanabaena; species Pseudanabaena sp. UWO310. The sequence goes on from NZ_SELU01000009.1 coordinate 87,142, forward strand.
GGGTGATGCACGGAATGCATCGGATATTCTTTATGTTGGTCGGGTGTAACTACATATACTGCCTCTGCATCGGGTAGATACGCTCTAACCACCCATACCGACTTACCGTCTTGCTCAATTTGATGTGGCCCGAGGACTGTAAAAGGGTCGTGGTGTTGGTTCCACACAATGCGATCGATCTGCTCGGTGGGTATGGTCGGGGTCATATCTCTTTTAGTAAACGCACATATTTAAATTACTGCATATTATTCACCAAATTGCGGTGTGTAATCTAAACTAAAGACTGATGGTTTATTTCGTTTTTTTTTAATATGGCGCTTGCTGTTAAATTCCTTACCAAAAATATTTATAGCTACAGTCACTTGAATTAGGACAAATCAAGCCCCAAGAATTGACTAGCGGCGCTTCGCGCCGCCAGTCAATTCTTGGGGCTTACGTCCTAGTACAATTGGCGATAGCTATACAAATATGCGTGAATATGAGTGAATATTCATAAATATTCGCGAAAAGGCAATTTGCTAGGTTTATTTTTGAGTAGTGCTAAATAGGTAAGGATGGGCGGCGCAAAGCGCCGCCCATCCTTACCTATTTAGTTTTTCATCGTTTTTAAGTTAACCATTCTCAAAAATAAGGCGATCGCGGTAATTGCCCCACAGGAAATCGTCAAGATCCAATTTTTAAGATTCCATTCCACCGCACCTAGATAACTTGAACCGATCGCAATGGTATGCCCTGAGGCGAGTACCAACGCAGGAACCGAAAGTAAATGTAAATAACGCCAAGCCTTACCGAGTTTAGCGACCATCCAATCAGAACTGGTGATGGCGGCTGGAGTCATTAAGGCGATCGCGATCGCCCCTAACCAAATTGCTAGTTGATGCCTTGGGATCAAGAAAGATAAAGCATCAAAATTCCATTGAAAAGTATGTTCGAGCATATGGAAAGTATGGGCGATGGAAAGGATGAAGGCTCCCATCCCGATGGCACGGCGATAGGTCATTAACGCCGACCAAAATTTTGATAGCTGTCCGAGTGGACGCGCTACCAACGCAAGAACGAGCAGAATTAATCCACCATGCCCCGTATAATCCACCATGTCGCTACTTCGCAATACCGTTAGGATGCCGATTGTTAGCGTGATCCAGCCCCCCATCCGAAATAACTGACTGCGGCGATCGCGGCTCATTAGTCCCGCAAATATGCCAATGCCCAGCATCGATGGTAAAGTGCCGAGCCCAAAAGCCAGCATCGTTAACGCTCCCTGCATCATATTGCTAGTTTCGGCTGCCTTGAGTTGAGCCGTATAGAGAAAACCACAGGGAATCAATCCCCATGTCATCCCAAGTAAAGCGGGGGTAATAGGATGGGAATAGAGGGATAACTTCATCATGGCATTGCTAAGACGCTGATGGAGTCCGAGGGCAGCTATGGGATTGAGAAAGGGGATCTGAGGTAAACCTTCAGGCTCGATCTGCACCAGTCCCATCCACACTAATAAAATTCCCGTCAAAATCGCTAGCCACCGTCGCAGATCGCTTTCTATGCCTGCTAGCTGACCACTGGCAATTAGTACTGAACCGATCGCCCCAATCGCCGCACCTACCAGTACATAACTGAAAATCCTACCAATATTGAGCAATGCGTGAAAGTACAGATGCTGTTGCCAAGCTTGGGAAGGCTCGCGATCTTGTCGATCTTTTCCAGAAAGTGAAAAGGCAACGGTCAAGGGGCCACACATACCCACGCAGTGACCAAAACTTCCTAAAAATCCCAAGGCGGATATAAGCAATAAATCTAGCATTCTTCACATATAACGCAATTTGGATGCTTATTTGCCAACATTGACGGTAAAAGTTAATTCAAAGGGTGGGAAATCTTCATCGCCCTTAGGTGCGCCGTTTAATCGCAGTTCGTATCTGCCTACCTGTGGAAATACGATCTCGATACTCGGCAAGCCCAAGTATCGATCAAGGATCGATGGCATTTGGGATACTGTAAATTTAATATTTTTGTTGGTTAGAGACCTTACTTCTAAACGACAGTTACAGTTATTGTAAGGAATGATTTCGCCGCCCCGTCTCGTTAACGCGATCCAAGCTCGCGATCTTTGACCTGCGATCGGGCGATCGTCTGGCTCGATATGTAATGTCCCTCCAACTTCATTAGCGGTTCTTACTTCATGGGCAATACGAATGGGAAAGCTCTTACTTCCTAAATCCTCGTTGAGATTAGGAGTAGATAGATGCAAATTTAATAGGATAGAAGCAATTTCCAACATTGATTAATTAATGATTATTTTTTGAGATGGAACGGTTAGGATTTCTTAATTACTCCACAGGCAATGCGAGTCTTGTAATCAACATTAGGAATGGTTGAATTTCCATTTGCGCCTGCATGGATGAGAATGGATGTACCGCCTTGCTTGAGCAATGAGTTGGGCTTGTTATCCAAACTTAGTCGGGGAAGTAGGGCATTCAGTTTGCCCTTACCATCTTTCTTAACTACGATATTGGGCAAGTCCCCTGCGGGGTTATGTTTTTCTCCTTCATGCTTTTCATGGCTCCCATGGGCTCCATGCATAGGATTAATCTCATGATCATCATCGTCATCATCTTTAGGATTTTTAGGATTGAAGTGATTTCCCGATGTCTTAAAATCTGGAGCATCACATTTCCCATTCTCATGGATATGGATCATATGCTCGCCCTGAGTGAGTTTCTCGACATTGACGATAACCTGCAATCCTAGCGGCGTTTGGGTAAATGTTGCTGTGCCCACCTGCTCGCCTTGGATATTAAAAATATTGGCGATCGCATTTTGAGGATTGCGAATAATCACGGAAGTGGCATTTTGAGCGATCGCCGTAGTTGCGGAAGTGACTGCGGTAGCTGCTGTGATTGTCATGCAAGCCAAACCCAAATTAACAATATTAAGCTTATGCCTAAAATTATGCCTAAAAAGAGCTAGAAGATGATTTTTATGAATCATTTTATTAGTCATATGTTCGCTTTTTTAAAACCTGTTTTCCTAAAATGCTCTTCCATTGCGGTTTTCATTTTGCCTACGGCAAAATGAAAACTCAAAACCCTTATTAAGTAGCTAGGCAAGTAGCTAGGCGCAATTAAATATAAAATCCTAAAACCTATAGCGCACGCTGCGCGTGCACTATAGGTTTTGATTCTGGGTTTTATACCAATTCACGAAAGTGTGACAACACTTTCATGAATTAAAAACCAAACCCAGTAAGGTTTTGAGATTCCCAAAATGGCGTTGCCATTTTGGGAATTGGTATTAATATCTCCTAGCTTTTTGCCCAGCCATTGTCAGCTTGCTCGATCACATAGTTTGCAACTAGATTAATTTCATTAGCAGTGAGTTTTTTGCCAAAAGCAGGCATTGCACCTTTCCCCTTCGTAACTTGGGCGACGATTGCCTCAACCGAGTATTTGCCATACTTTTCCAAGGCATCTTTTTTCAAGCTTTTGGCTGCTACTACTCGGTTTGTGCCGCCTGCATGACAGGAAGCGCAGTTTGAACTAAAAACTTTTTGACCTGATGTCTGTTCAGCAAAGGCAGGTTGGCTAAAGGATAGACCTAAAAGCAGGGTTAGCGCGATCGCGAAAATAGAGAAAATGCGTTTCATAGTTATAATTCCTTGGTCGAGTTACTTAAATATTCACGAAAAATAAGGGCAAAGCTTTACGCCGATGCCCTACGCGGCTTAGCCGCAAAGTCGAGTTGAATTTTAGTCTGGGTACATCATGCCCCTACTTGCTCTGGCAGTCAAAAGACGGCTCGTCAAACAACATAAAATTTCATTAAAATGTCAAAAATTGGGGCGGGTAATTGCTGAACTGCTTACAATCCCGACTGTTAGGCGATGATAAGAAACTTTTTTTAAAATAAAATCGTCTCTCATAGTATTAACGTACTATGTTGCAGACAACTTAAAAATTTCTGACTAGATTTAAATTAAATATTTAGGTTAAGTACGAGTTAAATTTGTCAGAATGCCAAAAAACGATCTCAACCTTGCTAATAATAGCCACTTAACTTATAGCCTGAACCTTTTTGGGAATTTTATGAAACGCCCTTTGCAATCTGTATTTGTGTCTGTATCTGCATCTTGCTTAGCAGTCTTAGTTACTGCTGTCACTGCGATGCCTAGCTTCGCCGCCGATCCGTTTCGCTCCACAAATGCAAGAGAGATCGGTAGTGAAACTCAAAAAGCCTTTGAATTAATGTTCAAAGACGGAAATTATGTAGCAGCAGTGAAGCAGTTGGATTTAGCCGTTAGAACGGAAGCTAATGATCCACTTCTGTTTTCCTTGCGAGCATCCACTTTTTACGCTAAAGAAGACTATTTGTCCATGAAGATTGCAGGCGATCGCGTGCGGGTCAACGCTGAAGCCCTAAAGGGTAAGGATAACCTCAGAGCTTACACATATTTAGCCGTTAGCGATCTGATTGCAGCGGGATACATTATCAAAACTGAAGGCGTATCTAGTGCGCCTTCGGCTTTGCCCTTAGTGCAGAGCGTCTTTGACAATATCCAAAAAGCCAAGGATATCTCCCCTAACGATCCTGAGCTAAATTTGATTAAGGGCTATGTGGATATGCTAATCGCTTCAGTATTGCCCCTCTCTGACCTCGAAACTGCCTTAGAAAGTCTGAAGCAATATGCAGCCCCCGATTATTTGAAATGGCGTGGAATTGCCCTCGCTTACCGCGATGCGCGGAAGCCAGAACTCGCACTGGATGCTGTAGATAAGGCTTTGGCTTCTGCCCCCAGCAATCCAGAACTGAATTATCTCAAGGGACAGGTGTTATGGATGCAGGGTGGTAGCAGTATTCCTACTGCCAAAAAACATTTTGAACTCGCCCTTAGCAAATCTAAGCAGTTGAACCCCAGCCTCCTGTCTGAGATTCGCGAGCAATGTCGCAATATTTCCAATGGTACCAATTGTCCCGAACAGAAATAAGGTTTTGGATTCAAGCTACTGAAATAAAAACTAGATTTGTTTGGAATATAAAACCGCAAAGATAAGTGGCGGCGCAGAGCGCCGCCACTTATCTTTGTTATAATCGCAAACAAAAGAGGGATGCCGCGCGGAGCGCGGCATCCCTCTTTTGTTTACAGTTGATGGCAGATATATAAGGATCTGGCAATACAAAGTCTATAAACTAAGAACGGTATTATAAAAAAGTAGGGTCACTTCATAGATTGATTCTATTTTTTTATAGAAAGTAAACAAAAAAACTCATGGCGCAAGACATTAAACTGATCGTGGTAGATATTGATGGCACGATTAGCGGAGATGCCAATCAGGTCAATGATGCGGTGAAGCAGGCGGTGAAAGCTGCGCAGGCAAAGGGAGTCAAGGTCGCGATCGCCACAGGGAGAATGTACCGTTCGGCTCTAAGATTTCATGAATTGATCGCCTCCGATATGCCCTTGATTTCCTATCAAGGAGCCTTTATCAAGGATCCGAAAACTGGTGAATTAGTTGGACATTGGCCAGTGGAAATAGGACAGGCTTTAGCTCTCCTTGACGATCTAGGCGAATTTGCCACTAACGATAGATTGTCAATCCATATTTATATAAATGACGAACTCTACGTTCGGAAAATGACCGCTCAGACGGAATTCTATGCCAAGCGATCGAAGGTAGACGTTACAGTAGTTGGAGATTTGCGCGAATTTCTGATTAAGCAATGTCAAGAACAACCACCCACCAAGATTTTGGCTCTGAGTGATACCGCAGAACTAGTCACGGAAATGCTGCGAGTCCTTAAGGATCGCTATACGCCCCAACAGCTCTATCTCACAAAGTCCGTGGCGACTTTCTTTGAGGCGACTAATCCGATCGCGAATAAAGGTACAGCCGTCAAGCACTTAGCTGAAAATATTTTGGGGCTAGATCGATCGCAGGTTTTAGCGATTGGCGATAATTTCAACGATCTAGAAATGATTGAATATGCGGGTATTGGTGTCGTGATGGGCAATGGTGCTGAAGGGTTAAAACCCTTGGGTGATTGGATTGCCCCCAGTGTGGAAGATGACGGTGTGGCCGTAGCGATCGAAAAATTCGTACTATAAAGGGAATGTAATGCGGCGATCGCTTGTGGAAAGTTTGAGATCTTGTTTTTCTTGGCTAAGTCTATGCAGCTTGGTGGCGATCGCGGGTTGCTCAAGCCCTTTAGTATCTAAAGCCATACCTGATCAAGTTCGCATTGGAACCTTTAATCTCGAAAATTTTGATGGGTTGAGCGAGGAAAAGGTTAATGTTGTGAGCCAAATTATGGAACGTAACTTTGATGCGATTGGTTTACAGGAAGTGAGTCCCCTAGCGGCCGAGAAATTGAAAGAAAGACTGAATAAATCTCAATCTTGGGAATTTATTTTAGGGGAATCGGGTGGTAAGCAGCGTCTCGCCTTCTTTTATCGGAAAGAGGCGATCGCCGCTCAGAAAGTGACGGAATGGCAAAAGGTAAATATGACAGGAACCTTGCGATCGCCCCTCGTAACCTATGTTCAAGTTGGCAAAGATGGCAAGAAATTCGATTTTACACTCGTGATCGTGCATCAAAAGGGTGGCAGTGGCAAGGATGCTGACCGTACTCGCCAAAATCAAAGTGATCTCCTGCGAAAGGAGGTTGATCAATATCAACAGAATCCACAATCCGATCCCGATCTGATTCTCGTCGGTGACTTCAACAGTCCTACATGGGCGGATCAGAACCGTGGTTTGCGCAATGCGCCCCTGACTTTTCTCACCCGTGCGATCGAAACCGATGCCCAAGAGAATTGTTTAAAAAAACATGGGCAACCGAAAACTCCCGACGGTCGCCCCCGCTATTCCAATCGCGGTACTGGTTGTGTGATCGATCATATTGTCGTTTCTAAAGCCCCTAAGGGAGCCGAGACTGAATATATTCCTCAATCATTGCAGATTCTCGATCCGCAAAAAGATTTGGGCTTTGACAGCGATCGCAGCTATTTTGCTAAGGTGTCCGACCATCTTCCCGTACGCGCAATTTTTCGGACAAATTAGTTGTCATAAGTACCTCAGCATAATTAAAATCCAGATCTAAAACCTGCGGCGCACGCGCAGCGTGCGCCGCAGGTTTTAGGCTTTTATATTTAATTAAGCTCACTTATACCAATTCCCAAAAGTGTGGCTACACTTTTGGGAATTGAAAACCAAACCCAGTAAGGGTTTTAAAATTACAAAATGGCTACGCCATTTTGTAATTTGGTATTAAATATAGG